>JAFTEV010000104.1 GCA_017453465.1 Bacteroidaceae bacterium
AGTTAAAAGTTAAAAGTTAAAATGCCATGCGGAGTGTTCGCTGCAAGCCATTTTAACAGTTAAAAGTTAAAAGTTAAAAGTTAAAATGCCATGCGGAGTGTTCGCTGCAAGCCATTTTAACATTTAACTTTTAACTAAAAAACCGCCCCATCAGCAAAGGAAAAACGCGGAGACTGAAGAGCCAACGCTGCGAGATAGGCATATATTCTATAAATCATTGTTTGATTCTTAAAAATCACACAATGATTCTTAAGAATCAAACAATGATTTACAAGAATCAAACAATGATTCTTAGAATTATTGCCTATGTCGCTCCGTTCAAAGCAAAGTCAGGGAAAGTTTAGTAGCTTTCCTGACCGGTTTTTTGAAATAATCAGAGATTTATGCGACAGGTTCTATGATTGGTACATTCAGGTTCGTTGGCATTGAACTTGCCCAGAGGGGTGTCCACCAAACAAGAGGGTGCGTCTCTTAAAGACACACCCTCAAACAACTATTCAATTCTGGAACTGAAAACTATTGATTCCAGAGAGAACCGTAGCCTGCGAATCCCTGCACAGGCTCACACGGTTCCTCCTCGGCGGAAGGCTCCGTCTGTCGGCTGCCACGCATACGCACTTCGGCAGCTTCGCCCTCCGTGCCATCTGTCTGCACAAGGCTGGTAGTCAGCAGACTGGGAATCTGCACTTCTGTCACACCGGTCCGCGGGGTTACATATTTCTTTTTCATCTGTATAACGGTTTATTTAACACACTTCTTTTGTCCATTCACAATGTACATTCCACGCACAGGGGCTGCACTCAGGCGGCGTCCCGTCAGGTCATAGACAGGGCCATCATCGTCCACCGTTTGGTGTGAGACGGCTTCAATGCCCGTAGCCTCCTCGCCGCTCCCGACAATGCGGAAAGCCTTGACCTCGCTCGCCGTGGCCGACTGGAAGTAAGCACGGAAGGGTGCCACCGTGAAGTAGCCCGTTCCCTTCTTAAACTGGTTTGTGGCAATGTAGTACGACGGTGCAGCCTCATCCACAGTCACCGTGGTCTGGGCATACACTCCTTTCAGGGTGAACACGCTCTGCACATCAGTCAGCCCTGTGGCCAAAGCCGCGTTCTCCGCAGTCAGGGTCACGCCGTCACCGCCAGCCCAGCGGAACACGGCTGGACAGCCTGCCTCCACGCGGTCTATCTCGTCGAAGTAAAGTACATTGCCCTGCTGGCTGCTAAGCTGATAGAGTTGCATCGTAGCATCAGACTGCACGGCGAAGGGCAGGCAGACCGTGCCCCACTCATTCGTCATCTGGCGCGAATAAGTGACCTGCGGCACTGTCACCTCCCCAGCAGGAGGCACCAGGCCACGACCATCCACCAGCGTCAGCGTACCGCCCATGCCCGTCACCGCTGTTAAATCCAGTGTACCGATGCTTGTCTCGGTGGCCAAAGCCTCGTTCACAAAAGAGGGAACATAGCCCGAAAGGGGAAGCGTAGCATCAGTGGGAGCACCGACTTTCACGTAAGAAGTGGAGGTAGGAATCGTCACCCCCGTATGGCTATCTACACCCAGCACCGTGCCCGTGATGGTTATCGGATAGATGCCAGCGGGCATATCGGCAGCCGTCTCATAATAGAAAATCAGCAGTTCGCCCTCTGTGCCGCTGATGGTTTCGAGGTCCGTATTATATATAGTAATGTAGTAGTGCCCGTCGGACTGCTGAGTCACGTCGCTGTCATGGTTCGGGATGAAGACCCCCTTCCTGGTCTTGCCAGGAAAACGCTCAGAACTCAGTTCCATCGGGTCGTAGTCGTCACTGTTCATAATCAGTGTCATGCCCTCTGGCAGATAGAGGTTAAACTCCAGTGCCGTGTAGCTCTGGGTATTCGTCATCTCAATCGAGAAAGTCTCGTCGCTACCTTCTGCATCGCCAGCAACGGTTGTAAAGGGCGTTACTTGCAATACGTCCTCTGCTCTGGCCACAGTCAGGGGCAAGAGCAAAAGGAGGGGAAAAATGGTTTTCGCAAATTTATTCATTGTTCTCTTCGTTATTTGATTTCATTATTTCAAGAATACCTATCACGTCCAGGATGTTCGTGTCCGCATCCTCGTTGGTGTTGGCAGCCTCCTTAATCAGTGTCTCATCCTCAACGCCTTTCATCAAGGTCAGAGTAGATACCACATCCAGAATGTTCACGGCATCATCGCCGTTGGCATCGCCACGCTTATATACGCCCATCCTGCCGTTGCGGGTACGGGTGGTCACCGTGGTGCCATCGGGCTGAGTGACCGAAATCTGGTTAATCTTCACCTGATACGAAACACCCGTCTGTGCTGTGTCGGCCACGTTGACATGGAACGTCAGCAGGGGCACTGTGCTGGCTGGAGTAGTTCCACCCACCAGAGAAATGACACAGACAGAGTCGTTGAGCGAAGTGAGCGAGGTTTCATATCCGCTGGCCACCTCGTCAAGCACGATGTCAGTGAGGTCGGGCATCAGGGCCGTGGGGAAAGTCAACTGGAATGTCATGTCAAGCAGTCCGTCGGTACTGGCCAAGTAGAGCGGATAGTCGATGGTGCGACCAGGCACGCTGTTCACTGTCATCAGGTAGAACGAATACTTGTCCAGTGCAGGCATGTTGGGTTCACTGGGCGACGCGGGATTGAAGTAGAAACGAGCCTGAAAGTCCACGTCCTCTGTGCCCAAGGTGTAGGAGAAGTTGGGCAGCGAGGTGTAGAGCTGGCCGTTCAGGAACCAGCCCGCAAAGGAGTAGCCATCGTTCACGTTGGCCGTCAGTGTGAAGGAGTTGCCCTCGTAGATGAGTCCGCTGGTGCCATACCAGTAACCACCCTCCGTGGCATCGACGCTAACATGATGGCGCGGAGTCGGCTGTACGGGTTCGGTGGGCGAAGCGGGCGCAAAGACATAGTTGGCATAGAGCGTGTCCTTCTTGGTCTGCGTGGTGTAGGTGAAAGAAGGGCTGGTGGAGAGCACGGTGCCGTCCTTGTCAGTCCAGTTCAAGAAGGCGTAGCCGCTTTCCGTACTGGCACTGATGCCCACACTGCATCCTGCCTGATAGCTGCCGCCACCCGATACGCCATTGCTGCCCGTGCGTCCCAGAACGGTGAGCTTATAGTAAAGAATCGTAGAGGGTTCAACGGGTTCGCTCGGCGCGCCGGGCGTGAACTCATAGTTAGCAATCAGGGTGTCGCTGGCCTCCGTGTTCGTGAAGTAGAACGACGTGGCCGTGGACAGGACATTCCCCTGCGTGTCCGTCCACCCACGGAATGTGTAGCCACTGTTGGCCGTGGCATACACGCGCACAGGTGTATTGACAAGGTGTTTTCCACCTCCCGACACGCTCCCGCCGTCGCTGCCCACATTTGTCAGCAGCACCAGTGCAGAATAGACATCGGGAGCCGCTGGCTCTGACGGGGAGGCGGGGTTGAAGTCGTCCTGCCCATGGGCAGCGAGGCCCATCAGGGCCATCACTGCCATAGACAAATAACGTATCTTGTTCATAGAGATTCTTTATTTTACAATTACTTTCACAGCCTTGCCGTTGGCACGAACCACGTAGGTGCCCTGCGGCATTTCCACGATTTCGCCTTCAGCCTGAACAGCCTTGGTCTGCAGCAGACGACCGTCGAGCGCATAGACCTGAACCGTGCCGCTCCAGCCAGCGAGGTTGATGCCGCCATCGGTGCCAAAGATGCGGACAGGCTGCTGTGCGATGTCGGCAATGGCAGAAGCGACACCTGCAAACTGCAGTGTGAAGCGGCCTTCGTCAATGCCAGCCTGTGTGGTGAAGGCATAGTCTTGCTGCGCAAGGTCCACTGTCTGGTTGGCATAGTTGTCGGTCAGGATAACGGCTCCGGCATCGCAGCGCGGCATGGTCAGCGTGTATTGTCCGGCTTTCGTGGCATAAAGTCCCAGCTGAACAGTGCCGTCGGCAGCTGGACGCTCGTTGATAGCGTACTCCGTGCCGTCAGTACCCAGGGTGTAGATTTGTGCGCTCTCGGCATCGGCACTGAGGAACTTGCTGGCATCGCAGTCCAGTTCGTAGTCGCACTTGGCCTGTTCGTTCAGCACGATGCGTGTTTGGTCGCTAAATTGTGCATCGTAAATTTGGATGTCGATGAGCTGGCGAGTCTGTTCTGTGACAGTACGAGCCTTGGCCGCGTTCTGGCTCTCGATGGTGGCCGTAAGCTGACGACCCTGCAAGGGGAACGAAATGGTGTTCAACTCCGCACTGGGGCACTGCACAAAGAAAGCCTCGTTAGGACGGATGGCATAGTCATCATCGACCAGTGAATAAGCGGTATAGGTTCGGCTCTGTGCATTCCACACCGTGATGGGGCCTGTGAAGTTCAGCGCATGGTTATTGTAGTAACACTGGTATGGATTGCCCACCAAGTTCCAACCCTTGTTGGCAGTGTTCTCGGTGGCATTGACCTCCAGTGTCTTCGTAAACTCCGTGTTGGCTACAATGTTTTGCTTGCTGGCACCAGCAAGGGCGTAGAAACCATTCCATGTATCCTTGTTGGTTTGGAAGATAAAGCCCGTGCCAGCGGGAATCACATCATCTTGGCTGTAGTTCTTCCACGAACCTGTAGCACCATTGGCAGCACGATTTGCACCATCGTAATAGCGGATAGCAAACTGCGTATTATCAGCACCATGAATGATGTCTGAAATTTTGATGTCATAGGGAAGAGAGAAGAAGTACCAGTATTTAGCCGCAGTTTCAAGGTCAACACGTACATCGCCACTAACCTGCACATGGTCGCAATTGCTCAGAATCTGACCAGGGTAGTTAACGAAACTATTTGAATTGCCACCAAGAATCAGGTTGTTGATGTTCTGTGTGGCATCGCCATTGATTTTCAATGAAGGAAGGCGGTCTTTGGAACCAACAACTGTAATATTCGGACTTCCATTGAGACGGTCATGGTTCAGCACCAGTGGATTATTGATGAACCAATCTTGAATTTCAGATGTGCTGAATGGTTCTATTGCTTTGCAATTATACCAATAACTATCCAACTTGTAGCTATTGACAAGAAAATCTGGAACAATGAGCGTAAGTTCCGGCACTTTCCAATCACGTATAGGTGGATATTGGCTATTAGCTGTTACTACGGTCGGCGAATTCAAACGCAATGTCTCCAAGCTATTGCAACCCTCAAAAATCCATTGATTCAATGCGTATTGCTGAGTGCCCAATTCTGCATATTTCAACTTGTCACAGTCAACAAAAGCATATTGCCCTAACCAAGACACATTCTGAGGCACTACGATGGATTCATAATCGCAAGACTGGAATGCGTATGAACCAATAGAAGTCAAGCTATTGGGCAACGAGGCATGAATGCTTGTATACGAAAAAGCATTATCACCTATACCCTCCAAGCCTTCAGGGAATGAAATGTCAGACAGAGAACTACAGCGAGAAAACGCAGATGCCGAAATCCATTTTAGATTTTCAGGAAGGACAACTGTTGTTAGGTTTTCACACCAACGAAATGAAGCTTCTGGAACAACCTCCAAATTTTTAGGAAGAACCACGGTTGTTAAATCTGACATGGATGAAAAAGTCAAAGATCCAAAATCAGTCATATTATCAGGCATATAAAGTTCCTTGATGTGGCTATATTCAAAAGCACAACTCCCCACAGACGTAACAGTTGAAGGAAGAAGCAAAGACTCAACATTGGAATAATAAAAGGCATATTCCCCGATGCTAAGTAAGCCTTCTGGTAATTTTACTGATTGTAAATGCTGCATTACAGTGTCACTACTTGTTACTTGGAATTGTCTTGCTGGGATAGAAGTAAAAAGAGCTTCGCTCATATCAAGCTCCAATAAGTTTGACATCATCTTAATTTTTGCCCAGTCATCATCATTCATTGCGCCCCTTACTTTCAAACGACGGACATTTTTGACATGATCGGTTTGATACAGGACCTCTGTACCAAGGCTTCCTGGTTCTAATAAATCAACCGTGATGAGAGGTATCGAATTAGCCTCATCTTCTGCCCATACACCCTGTATGGAACAAAGGCTCACAACAATTGCTGCAAGCGTAATTTTAAAGTCTACCTTTTTCATTTTGATAAAAATTTGTTTGGTGTTAATAAATAAAAGTTTGGCGGTTCGTGATTGAATACAAAGAGGACGAAAACTTCATTGCTTATCCAATCACGGGCACCGCCAAGCGCCTTACACCAATAAACAAAAGAGAGTCCTCGTCCACACAGACGGAACTTCTGTCTTGCTTATCCTCGGTGTTGAAATTGGCGGTTTCTGTGACTGGAGAATAAGAAGCAAAAGCCTCGTTATATCAAAATGTCATTTAGTCTTGTTACGTTTAATTATTCCATTGGCGTAAATGTTTTAAGGGGTTAATAAATCACGTTTATTCTTATTGTAGGTTACTTTTTCGCTAATGTTTCGGCGGCAAAAATACAAAGTTCTCCTTTATTGTGCAAGTTTTCAGGGAAAAAAGTTTTAGAATCAGTAATCAAGGGAAAAGCTGCAACCGCTTTTTTCATGCTTCTTCAGTCCAATTTGTTTCTGCAAGATAACGAGTAACCTGCTCACGGAGCGTGGTAAGTTCGTCTGTTATTACTTCCCATACTACGGCACTGTCTATCTGGAAGTATTCATGAACGATGTAATTACGCATTCCTTTGACCATCTTCCAGGGCGTTTCGGGATGGTTGGCTTGAAATTCTGCCGTAAGCATATTGGCGGCTTCGCCTATTATCTCTATGTTTTTTACGACGGCATAGTACATCATGTCGTCAGCCAGCAAATCGCTGTAGGTTTTGCCGTCCACATACCGAGTAATACGGTCGATGGCAGCTACAATATGTTCCAACCTTTCACGGTCTCTACGCTTTTCTCTCATAAATCAGTTGTCTGTCATGTTCTACGCTTTCACGGGCAAAGGGAGCCAGGGATGATTCTGTAACCAAATCGACATTGCGCCCCAGCAATTCTTTCAAGTCTTCGTACATGCCAAAGAATTTCAGACCTACAGGTTGCGAGTGGTCAAGAAGGACGAGTATGTCAACATCGCTTTGCGGCGTTTCTTCACCACGGGCGTAGGAGCCAAAGAGCCAGGCTTTCAGGACGGGCTGTGTCTTGAAGTAGTTGGCAATCTTTTGGTGCATTGCGGCGGTGGTCTTCATGCGGGGTTCTTTTTTAGATTTCGTCGTTTTCGGTGCGGGCGATGATTTCGTTCTGGAGTTGCTCGGTCATGTCGTTGAAGTAGTCGGAGTAGCCGGCCACGCGGACGAGGAGGTCTTTGTAGTCTTCGGGGACGCGCTGGGCATCGAGCAGGGTCTGGGTGTCAACGATGTTGAACTGGATGTGGTGGCCACCCATGCTGAAGTAGGTGCGGATGAGGGAGACGAGCTTCTGGAGGTCTTCTTCACGCTTGAGCAGTGTGGGCACGAAGCGGACGTTGAGCAGGGTGCCGCCCGACTTGGTCTGGTCGAGCTTGCCGAGCGACTTCACCACGCTGGTGGGGCCGTTGGTGTCGGCTCCGTGGGCAGGCGATGTGCCGTCGCTGATGGCAAAGTGGGCCAGTCTGCCGTTGCAGCTGGCTCCACAGACGGAGCCGAAGTAGTTGTGGCAGGTGGTGGAGAGCATGTTGAGCTGGGTGGTGCCGCCACGGGTGTTGGGGTGGCCCTCGATGGCTTCTACCAAGTCGTCATAGACACGCACGGCGATGCTGTCGGCGTAGTCGTCGTCGTTGCCGAAGAAGGGGGTGCGGTTCATAATGGTGTAGCGCATCTTGGTGTAGAAGGCGCGGTCCTTCAGGAAGTGGTTGTCGTCGGCGGGCAGGTCTTCGCCCCAGTTGCAGCCAACGGCGGTGAGCACTTCGTCCATGGTGTAACGCTTGTCTTCGAAGACGTGGGTCTTCAGCGCGGAGAGGCAGTCGGTGATGGTGCCCAGACCTGTGCATTGTATATAAGTAGTGTTGTAGCGTGCACCGCCGCTGTAGTAGTCGCGTCCACAGGCCACGCAGTCGTCAATGAAGAGTGAGAGGAAGGTGGCTGGGGCATAGAGCGAGAACATGCGCTCGATGTAGTTGTTGACGGCCAGCTTCATGTTGACGAAGTAAAGCATCTGCTTGTGATAGGCAGCGTAGAGTTCTTCGTAGGAGTTGAACGTGCGCGGGTCGCCAGTTTCCAAGCCAAGACGTTTGCCCGTCATAGGGTCGATGCCATTGTTCAGCGTAATCTCCAGAATCTTGGGTGTGTTGAGGTAACCCGTCAAGATGTAGGCTTCCTTGCCGAAGGCTCCCACTTCGATGCAGCCAGAGCAGCCGCCCTCGTTGGCATCGACCTGTGTCTTGCCCTGACGCACCAGTTCCTGCGTGTAGGTGTCGGGGTTGAAGACGGAGGGATAGCCGTGGCCTTGACGGATGACGCGGGCACCAGCCATGACAAACTCGTCGGGGGTGACCCGGCTCACGTGGATGCTGAGTCCGGGCTGGAGTTCGTGGAGTTCTTCCTGTACTTCCAGGATGATGTAGGAGATTTCGTTGACGGCGTTATTGCCGTCGCGGTCGATGCCGCCAATGTTGATGTTGGTGAAGTCGTTGTAGGTGCCGCTCTCCAGCGCGGTGATGCCCACCTTGGGCGGTGCGGGCTGGTTGTTGAACTTAATCCAGAAGCAAGAGATGAGTTCCTTGGCCTTTTCGCGTGTGAGTGTGCCGTCGGCCAAGCCTTTCTGGTAGAAGGGATAGAGGTGCTGGTCGATGTGGCCAGGGTTCATGCAGTCCCAGCCGTTCAGTTCTGTCACAGTGCCGAGGTGCACAAACCAGTACATCTGAATGGCTTCCTGCATATCGCGTGGTGCATGGGCTGGCACCCAGCGGCAGACATCTGCAATCTTCAGCAATTCGGCACGGCGCACGGGGTTCTTCTCTTCGGCTGCCATCTTTTCGGCCAATTCTGCATGACGCTCGGCAAAGAGAATGGCGGCATCGCAGGAGATGTCCATGGCTTGTAGTTCCTGCTGCTTGTCAGTAGCTTCGGGGTCGTTGATGAAGTCGAGCGAAGCCATGACCTGCTTGATTTGTTCCTTCACGTCGAGCAGTCCACGGTGGTACATCTTGCCGTCCATGGCTGTGTGGCCACCGGCACGCTGTTCCATGAACTCGGTGAACACGCCAGCATGGTAGGCTTCTTCCCATTCACGGCTGACGTGGCTGAAGATGCGCTCGCGCTGGGTGCGACCCTGCCAGTAGGGGATGACTTCGCGCTCGTAGGTGTCGATGTCTTCCTGCGAAATGAGGTAGGGTTGCAGTTCGCGGTCGTTCAGCGTGTGGAGGTCTTCCACCGAGTGGCAGGTGAGTTCGGGGAACGTAGGCACAGCCTTGGGCACAGGGCCACGCTCGCCCACAATAAGTTCGTCGTCACCGATGTAGATGGTCTTCTTCTTGCAAATCTCGTAGAAGTTGCGGGCACGCAGAATGCAGTTGGGCATCTTGCCGTACCACTCTTTATAGAAAGCCGTTTCGATGAGGGCACGCTCAATGGTCAGCGTGGTGGGTGTGTCGATGCTCTGCTGGTGCAGACGGCGCACACGGTCGTTCATGCCGCCCTCATTTTCGGGATATTTCAGCTGGTAGTTCATTTTGCTGTGTGGCGCACGATAGGCCACTTTCAATGCTTCGCTCATAGTTGTTTCGCTTTATTATTATATAATGTGGGCGCAAAGGTACGACTTTTTTCAGTTAAAAGTTAAAAGTTAAAAGTTAAAATGCCATGCGGAGTGTTCGCCGTAAGCCATTTTAACTTTTAACTATTAACTTTTAACTAAAAAGGGGGCGCATTTCTGCTGAGCCAGATAGACATTGTTTCGTTCTCGCATAGGCAATCCGTCGCTGTCGCGTAGGCAATCAAACGCAAATGATTGCCTACGCGAGCGGGACCAATTGCCTATGCGAGAGCGGCACATTGCAGTCCTGCAAGTGCCGAAACCCCTCTGGGAATGGGCTTCTGAGCATAGAAAATGAATTTTGTCATGGATTTTTAGTCTGCATATTAAGAAAATCATGTAAATTTGCACGCTGAAACACAAAAAAGATGGAGAAATCGCAGAGAGAACAGATTATAAATTTAGTGAAAAGCGAAGTGGTGCCAGCCGTCGGGTGTACCGAACCCATCGCTGTCGCCTTGTGTGTGGCGAAAGCAACGGAGACGCTGGGCAGGGTGCCCGAAAGCATCAGTGTGTTGCTGTCGGCCAACATCCTGAAAAACGCCATGGGCGTAGGCATTCCTGGCACCGACATGATTGGGCTGCCCATCGCCATTGCACTGGGCGCACTGATTGGCAAGTCGGAATACGAATTGGAGGTGCTGAAAGACGTTGACGACGAAGCCGTCCGACAGGCCAAGGCTTTCCTCCGGGAAGACCGCATCAGCATCCAGCTGAAAAAGGGCATCACCGAGAAGCTCTACATAGAAACCTGCGCAAGCTGTGGCAACGAAAACGCTCAAGCCGTCATCAGTGGCGGCCACTGCAACTTTACGCACATCATGAAGAACGGCCAGACCACGTACGCGAAGGAGACGGCCACAGAGGGACACCCGGAAGAAGATGACAGCTGGCTGACACTGAGCAAGGTGTATGAATTTGCCACCACTGCTCCGCTCGAAGAGATTGACTTCATCCACGAAGCCAGGGTGCTGAACGAGAAAGCCGCCGAAGAGTCGCTGAAAGGCAACTATGGCCACACGCTGGGCAAGACACTGACCCGTCCGCTGGGTCGAGGCATCTTTGGCGACACTATCTTTGCCCACATCATTTCCTCCACAGCCTGTGCCTGTGATGCTCGCATGGCTGGAGCCTGCATCCCCGTGATGTCCAATTCGGGCAGCGGCAATCAGGGCATTTGCGCCACACTGCCCGTGGTGAAATTTGCCGAAGAAAACCACAACACCGAGGAGGAACTCATCCGTGCCCTGATGCTCAGCCACCTGACGGCCATCTACATCAAGCAGTCGCTGGGCAAACTCTCTGCCCTGTGCGGCTGTGTGGTAGCCTCCACGGGGTCTGCCTGTGGCATTACCTACCTGATGGGCGGTGACTACCAGAAGATTACCTTCGCCGTAAAAAATATGATTGCCAACCTGACGGGCATGATTTGTGACGGAGCCAAACCCTCGTGCGCACTGAAGCTGGCTTCGGGCGTGAGCACCGCCGTGCTGTCGGCCATGCTCGCCGTGCAGAGCAACTGCGTGTCGTCGGTCGAGGGCATCATCGAGGACGACGTGGACCGCTCCATCCACAACCTCACAAAAATCGGGAAGGACGCCATGGACGAAACCGACCACTGCGTGCTCGAAATTATGACCTCGAAAAGCCAAAGCCAAACAAAAGTTAAAAGTTAAAAGTTAAAAGTTAAAATGGCTTGTAGCGAACACTCCGCATGGCATTTTAACTTTTAACTTTTAACTTTTAACTGAAAAAAGTCGTACCTTTGCAGCCCCAAACCCACAAACCAGAAAGAGTAAAAAAAATGAAACGTATTCTTTTTTTCCTACTTACCCTTTGTTGCATCGGAGTAGCGTCAGCACAGATGCCGCAACCTGTCAAAATGACAGCAAGCATCAAGGAAGTAAGTGCCACAGAAGCCATCATCACATTCAACGCAACCATTGATGCAGGATGGCACATGTACAGCACAGAAGTGGTGCCCGACGGACCCAACCCCGCCACACTCCACATCGACAAAATCTCTGGCGCAAAGCTCAACGGCGCACTGAAACCACAGGGCAATGTCATCAAGCACTACGACGACATGTTTGGTGCAGAAGTCTATTACTTTGAAAACAAAGGGCAGTTCACACAGAAAGTCACACTGACAGGCGGCAAATACCTCATCGAAGGCTACTTGCAGCACAGTGCCTGCAACGACCAGAACTGCACGCCACCCACCAACCTGGACTTCAAGTTTGAAGGAGTCGCAGAAAGCACAGAGAAGAAAGAGGACACAGAGAAACCGACAGAGAAGGCTACTGAGAAGGCCGCAGAAAACACTGATTCCGCCCAAAGTACAGAGAAGACCGACTCAGTAGTGACCACAGAAACGTTAGAGGCCGACACCCCAGCCAACGGACTCTGGACACCCGTCATCGACCAGCTGAAAGCCTTCGAGGACGGCGGCAACGCCAACGCCGCCGACTCCCCGCTCTGGTACATCTTCTTCCTCGGATTCATCGGCGGACTCGTCGCACTGGTCACACCCTGCGTCTGGCCCATCATCCCCATGACCGTCTCCTTCTTCATTAAAAAAGGAACCACCAAGAAGTCATCGCCTGAAGAACTGGCAGCAGCCAAGCGGCGCGGCATACGCGATGCCATCATCTACGGCCTCTCCATCGTAGTCATCTACGTGTCGCTCGGCCTCATCGTCACCGCACTCTTCGGAGCCAGCGCACTCAACAGCCTGGCCACCAACGCCGTCTTCAACATCATCTTCTTCCTGATGCTGCTCGTCTTCGGAGCCAGCTTCCTCGGAGCATTCGAGCTGACACTCCCCGCCCGCTGGACAAACGCCGTCGACAGCAAAGCAGGCAGCACCAGCGGACTGCTGGCCATCTTCCTCATGGCCTTCACCCTCACGCTCGTCAGCTTCTCCTGCACAGGCCCCATCATCGGCTTCCTCCTCGTCGAAGTAGCCACCGACGGCGGCAGCATGTTGGCCCCCACCATCGGCATGTTGGGCTTCGCCCTCGCCCTCGCCCTGCCCTTCACCCTCTTCGCCATGTTCCCCAGCATGTTGAAGTCTGCCCCCAAGAGCGGCAACTGGATGAACGTGGTAAAAGTCACCCTCGGCTTCATCGAGATAGCCTTCTCCCTCAAGTTCCTCAGCGTGGCCGACCTCACCAACGGCTGGGGACTGCTCGACCGCGAAACCTTCCTCGCCCTCTGGATTGTGCTCTTCGCCCTGCTCGGAGCCTACCTCATCGGCTGGATACGCTTTCCCCACGACGAAGACGAATACGACCAGATGGGCAACGTCATCGTTAATCACCGCACCAGCGTCACCCGCTTCTTCATGGCACTCATCTCATTCTCCTTCGCCATCTACATGGTGCCCGGACTCTGGGGCGCACCCTGCAAAGCCGTCAGTGCCTTCGCCCCGCCCATGAGCACACAAGACTTCAACATCGCCCCCGAAGCAGAAGTACGCCCCATGTTCACCGACTACGAAGCTGGCATGAAGTTTGCAGCAGAACACAATATGCCCGTCATGATCGACTTCACCGGCTACGGCTGCGTCAACTGCCGCAAGATGGAAGCCGCCGTCTTCACCGACCCCACCGTGGCCCAGCTGATGACCAAGCAATACGTCCTCATCCAGCTCTTCGTTGACGAAAAAACCAGCCTGCCCCAACCCATCGAAGTGACCATAGCAGGCCAGCAGCGCAAACTCCGCACCGTCGGCGACCGCTGGAGCTACCTCCAGGCCAGCAAATTCGGAGCCAACGCCCAGCCCTTCTACGTCCTGCTCGACAACCAAGGCAACCCCCTCACCCGCTCCTACTCCTACGACGAAGACATCCCAGCCTACACCAGCTGGCTGCGGGAAGGACTAAAACAATACAGAAATGGAGTTAAGGAGTTAAAGGAGTTAAGTAGTTAAGCCAATACAGAACGTCAGTAATGGCTTAACTTCTGTCCGAAGGACGAGCGAAGCGATAACTCCTTAACTCCTAAAAAAATACAGAAGTCAGCATCGGCTTAACTCCTTAACTCCTCTAACTCCTTAACTCCCCCATTTTAACTTTTAATATTTAACTTTTAACTCAAAAAAAATGGCAGAAGAAAAACAACCCCAGCTTCAGATAGAACTGAAGCCCGAACTGGCAGGAGGCACCTACAGCAACCTCGCCGTCATCACCCACTCAAACTGTGAATTTGTCATGGACTTCGTCCAGATGCTCCCCGCCATGCCCAAGGCACAAGTAGCCTCACGCATCATCATGGCCCCAGAGCACGCCAAGCGACTCCTCTTCGCCCTGCAAGACAACGTGCAGAAATACGAACAGGCATTTGGCCAGATTCAGCTACAGCAACCCCAGCAAAACAAAGAAGGCCGCACCATCGCCCCCTTCAACATCAAGAAAGGTGAAGCCTAACCAAATCACAGACTGGGACGCCGAAACCCTACGGCGCACACACATTGCCACCGACTACTTCCGAGCAGGCTACAACTGCTCGCAGTCAGTGGCAATGACTTTTGCCGACCTCTACGACATCCCCGTCCCCCTCATGGCCCGCCTCTCCGCCTCCTACGGCGGAGGCATAGGCCGAATGCGCGAAACCTGCGGCTCCGCCCTCGGCATCTTCATGCTGGCAGGACTCGAAGTCACCAATGTGGACGACACCCCCGAAGAACCTTCAGCTCGACGAAGTCAATTCTCTCTTACGAAAGCGACTAAAGTCGATAAGTCCAATTGTCCAATTCTCTATCCCAGCCAGCAGCTCAAAAAGAAAAACTACGAAGTCGTGCAACGCCTCGCCGCCCACTTCCGAGCCCAGACAGGCAGCATCCTCTGCAAAGAACTCCTCGGCCTCAACAAGCAACGAGCCGACGGCACCATCCCAGAGATACAGATTTGCGCCACGCCCGAAGCCCGCACCGACGAATACTACCGCAAACGCCCCTGCATCCGCATGGTGGAAACCGCCACCCGCATCTACATGAACTACCTGCGGGAAAAGTACGGCTAAGACGGGAGAACTTTCCCGCCGGACTTTTATTCATATAATAAATGTATCTTTGCAACATGAAAATGAAAAGAATCAGTGCATTGCTGCTGATGGCAGTATTCTTTAGCAGTACAACCATGAGGGCACAAGACGAAAACCTGGTGCTTCATTTCGACTTTTCTTCTGTTAGCGGAACAAGCGTGAAAGATGTGTCAGCATCGGGCGTAACGGCCAAACTCGTCGGCTCAGCCAAGGTGGAGCAGATGGGCAAGTACAGCGTGATGAGCCTCGGCACAGCGAGCGGCTATCTTGACATGACCGCCAGTGCAGGCAAAGCCATTCAGGGGCTGACAGACTACACTGTGTCCGTCTATTATCGCATCGACCCGACAGTCAGCATTGCGGGCAACGGCTATTTCCTCTGGTGCTTCTCGAACAGTGCTGCCAACACTGCCACAGAAAGCCCCTACAGTGGCTACCGTGTAAATGCACAGCGTTTTGCCACTTCGACAGGAGGCTACCAGAACGAAACGGGCATTCAGACGGGAAGTGCGTCGGCCACAGGGAAATGGATTAATGTGGTCTATCGGCAAAAAAGCAAAAAGGGGCAGCTGTACATCAACGGCTCGCTGATTGGTACGACTACGAATGTCCCCGAATACGCCACCATCTTCACCACGGCTCCAGCCCATAACTGGATTGGGCGGCCACCATTTTCCGGCGATATTTATCTTACACAAACCCTGGTGGCAGACTTCCGTGTCTATAATGTCAGCATATCGGACAGCGAACTGAAAGCCTTGGCAAATGTGGCGGAAGACCTGGACAACGCCTACAACTTCGGCACACCTGGCGACAACAGTGCCCTGCAGTTGCAGGTGGAAGACGTGGAGCGCGGACTGGCAGACCTTGGCAGCGGCTATCCACAAGGAGCCATCGACAACGTGAAAGATGCACTCAGCGTGGCCAAGACCCTGATAGAAAACGGCGTGGCCACACAGCCACTGCTCGACGACGCTTTGGTTTCTTTGCAGAAGACATACGCCAATCTGTTGGCAAAGAAGGGTTTCAACATGTGGGCTGTCAGTCATTACGATGTGAACGAAGACCACGGTTTCATTCACCCTGGTGCACTCCACACACAAGCCGACTTTGACCGCGTGAAACAACAAATTGCCGACGGCAACCCACAGGTGCTGGCAGGTCTGGCTGTGCTGAAAGTCAACGAATACAGCACTTCGGGTATTGCCACATGGCCTGTAGAGACCATCATTCGCGGGGGCGGCAGCGGGCAGAACTACATCAATGCGGCCCGTGGTGCTGCTATGGCCTACCAGAACGCCCTGCGCTGGAAGATTGAGGGCACAGAGGCCAACGCCAAGGCTGCGGTTCGCATCCTGATGGCATGGGCAAACGGCTGCAAGTATGTGAGTGGCGACACCAACTTGTCTTTGGCAGCAGGCATCTACGGATACGAATTTGCCAATGCCGCAGAACTGGTACGCGACTATGAGGGCTGGAGCCGTGAGGACTTCCAAAAGTTCAAGAAGTGGATGTTGCGCGTGTGGTATCCAGCCAGCATTGACTTCCAACGTCGCCGCCACGACACTTGGGCGAATAGCGGAGGTCAGGGTGGCATTCGCCCAGGCCACTACTGGTCAAACTGGGGACTGTGCAACACACTGTTCCTGATGAGTCTGGGCGTGCTCTGTGACGACGTACACATCTATAATCAAGGTCTTTCTTTCTACAAGCACGACCAAGTGGGTGACGATGGTTGGTCGTTCATCAAAGGACGATACGCACACATCTGGGACGCATACCAGAGTGACCAAATCCGTGTGAACACGGGACTGAATGAATACATTGACAACCTGGTGCCCATTGTGCACGATGACGAGCGTGGCCCCTACGGGAAGCTGGGACAGATGCAGGAGTCGGGCCGCGACCAAGGGCACGCTTGCATGGCTTTGGGTTTGGCTGTTGACATTGCACAGGTGGGCTGGAACCAGGGCGATGACCTCTGGGCCTACCACGACAACCGTCTGGCTGCAGGCATTGAGTTTGTAGCCGCCTATAACTTTGGCGGTCAGACAGATTTGCCATGGACTGAATATCGCTACGCAGACCGCGCTACTGCCTGGCACGCCACGTGGAACCAGACTGGCATTGCTGGTGGCAGCGGCGAGGCTCGTCCCTACTGGGACCGCATCGTGGGCCACTACGAGGGAGAAAAGGGCGTGACCATGCAGTATTCCGAAATGGCAGCCAAAGTGCTGCGTGGCACGGCTGGCAGCGATGGCGGCGGTCACAATTACGGAGAGAACTCTGGCGGCTACGACCACCTTGGCTTTACCACACTGATGTGCACACGCGACAAGCTCGACCCGTCAATGGCTCCCTATACGCTTGTGCCCCAGATTGAATACAACGGACAGGTGCTGAATCAAGCCGAACTGGGCGGACTGCGAAACCGCTGGTGGGCAGAGGACATCACCGACATCCCTGCTGGCAGCATGGTCACACTGCGTCCGCAGTTGCCAGCGGGTGCTGACGAAAGCGGTACATGGGAGTGGAACACAGGCGAGACTACGAAAGACATTACGGTGGCAGCGAGCAAGAGTTTTCTCTACCGAGTGACCTACACGGACAGCCGTGGCGTGAAGTCGCGTCAGGTCTTTAGCATCTCGGTGACTGGCGACTGCAATCCTGCTACGGATATCTACAACGAGACGACCTACAACGGGGTCGTCAAGAGTGACACGACGGTAACGGCCATGTTTGGCGAATCGGTACTGCTCTACATCAATGGTTCGGGTGGCTATGGCTACTACCGTTGGGACACGGGCGAAACGGGACAGAGCGTTATTGCGGTGGGCAATCTGGCCAAAGACCGTGTGGTTACAGGCCAGTACATGAACCAGGGCGGGTATGTGGAGGAACGCCGGTTCCACATCCACGTGGTCAGCGGCAAGTCGCTCTACGCCGTAAACGGAGGCACGGAGCAGGAGGGAAACACCGTGGTGGTGGCAGAAGGCAGCAACGTGAGGCTTACGCTGCGTGTTCCGACCACACTGGGCGGCGGCAGGTATGTATGGACGAATGCGGTGGGCGATACGCTCGATGTCTCGTCGGCTTCTCTCGCCATCGACAGCATCAGGACATCGCAGTCTTTCAGCGTTTCCTACGGACAGGGCAGCCCTGTCACATTCTGCATCTATGTGAAGGAGGCGACCGACCGCCTGGTTGACATTGGTAACTACCGCATCCGACATCGTGCCACAGACACATATCTGACCAACAGGGGCGATTCCGTAAGTTTTGAGAAGGCCAACGGAGCGCTCAGTCAGGTTTGGTACATAGACCGCAACAAGCTGGCCCGCTATAATCTCTGTTCGCTGGCAGACTCCATGCTGATGAAGGTGGACGGGGCGATGTACAGGCTGAAGACTCGCCCTCACCGCATTGCGTTTGCGGCTGGCTCGGACTGCTGCACATTCTACAACGCAAACGGACAGTATTGGTATCTGGACGAGGGGGGCAGCCTTGTGCTGGGCGAAAAGACGGTGCTCGACGACTATCCCTTTGAACTGGTTCCGCACGAGGTGGTCACGCTGGAGGACATCACACGGCTTATTGACAAGTATCTGGACAGCGACGGGGAGATTTCCTTAGCGGACATTACACTGCTTATTGACCGTTATTTGATGCAAATTGAAAATTGAAAATGGTAGATGGAAGGAGTTTGAAGAAGATAAAAGGAGATAAAAGGAGATAAAGGACGTTACAAAATTTAGTATCGTCTTCTATCTCCTTTTATCTTCCTCTATCTCCCTTTAACTTCCCCCAAAATTGTCAGATTGAAGATGGAAGTGAGAAAAATTCTGTTTATTCTGTTTGCGGGTTGCTGTGCGTGTGCAGTGGCTCAGCCTGACTACCAGATGGCGGGGCCCTACGAGGTAGTGGCGCGTGACGGGGTGTTCCGTGCATCGAAGGCTGGCAGTGAACGCGATATGCAGGCTGCTTACGACCTGGCTACCCAAGGCTACGACGAGAAGGCGCTGGAGATTATCAATGCATATGCCACCACGTTGCAACGGCTGGATGGGCACGATGCGCCGCTGTGTGCCATTCAGGGTTTCAAGCTGGTGCAGGCCATGACGCTGAAGCGAGAACGGCAGCAGCCAGCGAGTGGTGTTCTGGCTTTTGGCCTGGCATTCTGTGGTATGACTATGCCTTGACTGGAGACACCACCGTAATGCAGGCTGCAGGGGGATGGGTGGATTTTCAGCGCACTTCGTCGGGGTGTGCCAGATAGTAGGCACGCAGGGCGGTGCTGGTCACCTTGATGAAGCCCTTGGCATCTTCCGACGACCATGCCTTGGCGGTCTCGCCATATTCTCCCAACTTATTCTTTACAAGGTCATTCGGCGAATCTACACCGACCGTCTGGAAGCAGAGCGGACGCAACTCCAGCGTCACTTCGCCCGTCACGTTGCGCTGGCTGCTGGTCAGCATGGCCTCGATGTCGGGCATCACGGGCTCCAGGTACTGGCTTTCGTGCAGGAACATGCCGTACCAGTTGCTTACCTGGTCTTTCCAGTACTGCTGCCACTTCGAGAGCGTGTATTTCTCCAGGAAACGGTGTGCGCCGATAATCAGCATGGGTGCAGCGGCTTCAAAACCAACACGTCCCTTTATGCCGATGATGGTGTCACCCACGTGGCAGTCGCGGCCAATGCCGTATGCCGCGCCGATTTCTTCCACTGCCTGAATCGCCTTAATCTTGTCGGCATATTTCACGCCGTTCACGCTGCAAAGTTCGCCCTTCTCGAAGCCCAGCTTCAGGGTTTCGGGTCCCTCCTTCACGGGGTGCTTCAGGTAGGCCGATTCGGGCAGCCCCTGTGTGGAGTCGAGAATCTCGCCGCCGCAGATGCTGGTGCCCCAAATGCCCACATTGTAGGAATACTTCAGTTTGGCGAAGTCGGCAGCAAAGCCGTTCTTGTTCAGGTAGTCGATTTCTTCCTGGCGGCTCAGGTTGCCGTCGCGAGTCAGCGTGATAATCTCCACGCCGGGGGCCATCACGAGGAAAGTCATGTCGAAGCGAATCTGGTCATTGCCTGCACCCGTACTGCCGTGGGCAATGGCACTGGCTCCGATTTCCTTGGCATAGCGCGCAATGGCCAGTGCCTGGAAGATGCGCTCCGAGCTGACCGAAATGGGGTAGCAGTTGTTGCGCAGCACATTGCCGAACACCATGTATTTGAGCGACTTTTCGTAATACTCCTGTGTCACGTCGAGTGTCACGTACTTTGTGGCACCCAGCTTGTAGGCATTCTCTTCATTCGTCTTCAGCTGTTCTGCCGAAAAACCACCCGTGTTGGCACAAGCTGCGTGCACCTCATAACCTTTTTCCTTTGCCAGATACATCACTGTATAGGATGTGTCCAGTCCGCCGCTGAAAGCAACGACCACTTTCTTTTTTTCTTCCATATTACTATTTGACAATTTTTTTTGTAGAAGTTAAAGGGAGATAGAGGGAGATAAAGGGAGATAGAAGACGATACTAAATTTTGTAACGTCCTTTATCTCCTTTTATCTTCTTCTAACTTCTTCTATCTACCATTTTAACTTTTAACTTCCTCCTACACCAAGTCTCGCTTCACCATTTCCCGCATCACTTCCTGGAACACCTCCACGGGTGTAGGTTCGCCTTGATGCTTGTCGGGGTCGTAGAGCATACCCGTACAGATGCAGAACTTACGCTGCTTCATCTCCAGAATTTCGTGGTTCACACAGCCCTGACAACCACGCCAGAAGGCATCATCGTCCGTCAGCTGCTGAAAACTCACAGGCACATAGCCCAGTGCCGTGTTCATCTTCATCACCGCATCGCCGCTGGTCAGCGAGAAAATCTTGGCATGAGGCCAACGTACACGAGCCAACGTAAAGGTGTGGTCCTTAATGCGCTTGGCAATGTTTCGTCCCTGATAGTCGGGATGCACAATGAGACCCGAAGTCGTCACATACGACTTGTTGCCCCATGTCTCAATATAGCTGAAACCCACGAACTTGTCGCCCAGTTCGGTCTGAACCGAAGGGTCGAGAGCCAGAACAGCCTTGCCCTCCCTCATCTTCGTGGCCACATACTCATGCGTGCGCTCCGCAATACCCGTGCCACGCTTCTTTGCCGCTTCACGGATGGTGTCGAGCACCAGGTCCACATACTTCTCGTGGCTGCTGTCAGCTACGATTACCTTGATTCCGTCTTCGTATATCATTTGACAATTTACAATTTGACAATTTTTTTGTGGAAGTTAAAGGGAGATAGAGGGAGATAAAGGGAGATAGAAGACGATACTAAATTTTGTAACTTCATTTCACATTTGGAGTATCAATCGACTTCGTCGAGCTAAAGGTTCCTCATTCCTAATTCCTCATTCCTAATTCCTCATTCTCAACTTTTTGTTACCGTCTTCAGTTTCGACTCCAGGGCTTCCCTGTCAGCACCTTCCTGCAAAGCCAGAAACACCGTGTCGTCGCCAGCCACCGTGCCAATGACCTCTGGGAAACCCGCCGCATCAATGTCGCTGGCCAGCGCACTGGCATAACCAGGACGGCACTTCACCACTGCCAGCTGGGTGGAAAAGTGTACGGATTGCACCTCGGTCCGCGTGGCATTCACCAGTTCCCGATGCTCGCGCACACGACGATAATAAGGATTGTCGGGTAGCATATAGATGGACTTTCCGCTCTGCGAAACGCCCTTCACCACCTTCAGCTGCTTCAAGTCGCGTGACAACATGGGCTGGGTCAACTTGTAGCCCTCCTTGGCCAGCAACTGAGCCAGTTCCTGCTGACTGCCCACCTCCTGTGTCAGGATGATGGCCCTGATTCGTTCCAGTCTAATCTGTCTTACATTCATACAGTCTGCATAAATATGCACAAAAACGGCTGCAAAGATACAAAATATCTACCACATACTGCATACTTTTTCCCCTTTTTTATCCTCTATTTATCATTTTTGCGGGAAAAACATTATTTCGGCATAAGCCACTTCCAACTTGGGGAAATACTGCTGGATGAACGTCTTGACGGCTGCGGGCAGCTGCTGGGCTGCAATAGGCTTGTCATCATCCGGAATGGGCAGGACATCGGCAAAACATGCTACCGACTGCATCATCAGGCACACCAGTGCCAGCATGAACATTTTCGTCTTTTTCATTTTCTTGCTTGTTTTTTATGGGTTAATAAAATAGGGGTAGTCGCACCTTCTTCCGAGAGGGCATAAGCGTAGAATGCGAAAGCCCGTGCCTTCAGCAGCCGTAAACACCACCTGTGTGCCGGCTGCCACCTCTGTCCCCGATGTCACCACGGCACCATCGGCTTTGACCACCATCTCAGCCCACTGCTGAGGCAAGTTCGCTACCGAATAAGTTAGGGTCGCAGCCTGTGCAGTCAGCACCATGTAGCATACGCTTATAAACAAAAGTAAAAGTTTCTTCATACATTCTCTGCTTTTTAATGTTTTCTAATGTTTGTCGTTTCTATTTTGTATAAAAATTGTGCAAAGCAAAGCAAAAAAACGACAACTGCAAAAAAAAACGCTAAAAAACGCACTCTTTTTGAGAGAAAAAGCCCTCGCCGTCCACCTTAACAAGCCCTCACAGCCAACACAAAAGCAGCAGAACCTCCATATAAAAATGAATACGAAGCGAGAAAGATTCAGATGTGCAGTGATGAATCGATTTGTGTGAAGTGAGAAAACAAGTCGTGTGAAACACAAAAAGCCATCCCCCGCTGCGGAGGATGGCTTCATGGCTATGCAATGCGCTTGGGAGGGCGACATTACGTCGGTCTATATATAATAATGTATAGGGGCAGGACGGGTTTACCAGCCTTGTTCCCAGGCGTTGCCGCTCTTCTTGTCGCCATCGCCGTAGCCGAATGACTCATCGTCATCGTTGCCAAGACCTTTGCTCTGTACGCCGGTCA
>JAFTEV010000105.1 GCA_017453465.1 Bacteroidaceae bacterium
AATATTTCCTTGCTAGACAAGTCGAAGTGGATTTCGTGTATAAAACAGACGTCTTTAGTCAACTTTTAGGCTTTACAGACTACTAGTGCCGCTAATACATCTTCTAATAGTTATAAAAACTATTGTTTCCATAACAATGTATTAACCGTTGGCTCAGGAAACACTATTGAGCACAACATCCAAAGTCAGCCACTCAGTGCAGATTTTCCCCAAAACAGCGTGAACTTCTCTATCAATCAGCTTTTTGTAAATACGGGAACTTTCTCTGATAAATATAAATTGAAGACAAATGTAACTGACAACTATGCTCTTACTTATGCCACAGACGGTGGCGAAGTAGGCTGTCACGGCGGTATGTTCGGCTGTCCCAGCGGTGGTCGTCCACAGTACATTCCTTACTTCTCGAAAGTGACAGTAGGTCAGCGCAGCGAGAACGGCAAGCTGCCCGTGTCTGTGACCATTAAGATTCAAGACGAATAAAAAACTGAAAGACACAGAAACGCATTATGAAACCATTATACAATACCCTATGGGCCGTCCTGCTGTCTGCCCTGTCCGCTGTGCCTGTGAATGCACAAAAGCAGCGGGTGGAATACTTCTGGGACACCGACCCTGGCATTGGCAGGGGACAGGTGTTGCAGCGGTTGACAAGTTCGGCAGACACCATCACGACCGAACTGGACGTGAGCGGCCTCACGGCGGGCATCCACAAGCTGGGACTGCGTGCGCTGAACGACACGCTCCGCTCTGCCACCTACTACCGCCAGTTCTATGTGCCAGCCAAGGAAGAAAAGATTGTGCGCGTGGAATACGCCTGGGACAAGGCGCCCACTCTTGGTAAAGGCTCAACCCTTTCGTTCACCGAAGGCTCTGTCATCGATATGACCAAGAGCCTCTCCGTCAAGTCGCTTTCGGCTGGTATGCATACGTTCTACATCCGTGCGCTCTCCACGAATCACCACTCTGCCACGTATACACGTTCCTTCTATGTCGCTCCCACACCCCATGCCGTGGAAGCCATTGAGTATTACTTCGACACCGACCCCGGCATTGGCCAAGCCACCCGCATGAGTGCTGCCATTGAGGGCGACTCGCTCAACATGGCTTTCGATGTGGAGACCGACGGACTCAGCGACGGTGTTCACCACATCGGCATCCGCACCCTGACCGACGGCACGTGGTCGGCCACCAAGGTACGCCAATTCCTGGTGCGCCGCATGGTGGAGAACTACATTACCCGCGTGGAATACTTCTGGAACACCGACCCCGGACAGGGTAATGGCATTGCCGTTGACATCGTGCCTGGGCAGGAAGTCAATGTAGATTTCGAGGCTGATATGACAGAACTGCCAGCTGGTCCCCATACGCTGGGACTGCGCGCCCAGTCGGGTTCGCTGGGTTGGAGCACAGCTTCGCTCACAACGGGCACTGAGTTTGAGGGCTGGGACGTTTTGCAGGATTATCTCAACTCGCTCACCGACACGGAGGATGCACTGACGACCAGCAAATACACACGTCAGTTCCGCAACCGAGACTGGCAAGCCTTCTATGTGCCGTTCACACTGAAGTACAGCGACTGGTCGGCTCACTTCGATGTAGCCCGCATCAATGCCTTCTATCAGTATGACGACGACGAGGACGGCGTGGTAGATAGACAAGTGCTTGAAGCCATCATCGTGCGCCCGCAAAACGGCACGCTGAAAGCCAACTATCCCTACCTGATTCGTGCCAAATCGAAAGACACATTCAGCTTCAACACTGGCACACAGCAACCACAGGAAATCAACTCCGTCAGCTGTTCCACAGTGGAAGCCCGCTACACCTTCACCGGCAACTACACCGACATGAAGGGTCTGAAGTCTGCCGGGCTGTATCGTCTGCGTGGTGGTTCGCTCTCCATTCCCGACTCTGACGACGAGGTGCTGCCGCCCTACCGCTGGTACCTCAGCATCGACGACCTGGGCAATCAGCTTGACCCCGCCGCTGGCGCAAAGATTCGCGTCAAGGTGGTAGGCGACGAAACCGCCACGGGCATTGACGATGTGCTCATTGCTGATGAGGACGAACTTGTGGGCAATCGCAAAGTCTATGACCTCGCTGGCCGTCGCGTCAACATCAGTGCCGATGCGCCGCTGAACTCCCTGCCAAGGGGCATATACATTATAAATAATAAGAAGTACATTAACAAATAACAGCTATGCTACAGAAAACAAAATGGCTCGCAGTGCTGACTTGCCTCTTCTCCCTCTTTGCCGCCCCGCTCAGGGCACAGGAGGTGGACGACCTGCAAGCGTACCTCGACGAGTTGGCTGCCCAGCAAGGGACACAGCCAAAAGTCAGCTCTGGGCGGCGCAAGGCCGAGTCGGTCACCATTCCCGTGGGTTTGACCGAGGTGGATCTCTCCAAGTTTGCCAGCTATCAGAGCAGAACAAAAGTCTTGAACATCAAGGCCAGTGTGAAATTCACTAACGGTATCATCACTGCCGCCTCCAACTTCGCGGGCGGCACCTCTCTGCTGAAGGTCTATGGCGGTGCTTCCGTTGTGCTCGATGCTTCCGCAGGTGTGGATGCCAGCAGCGTAAGCAGTGCCAACTGTTTTGCCGCCGTGGGTATCTACGAATCGAGCACCTTCTATGAGTGTGGCGACATCACCGCACCCGACAAGGGCACAGGCATTGCCATCTACATCGACGGCCAGGGCGACACCTTCAACTATGTATCGGGCACACTCACTGGCATCGTCAGCAACGACAATGGCGGTACGGTGAACGGTGTGGATGTGGTTACATACACCAAGGAGGAGTTGCAGGAAAAGCTTGATGCCATCTATGCAGAACTGGCTGTTATCAACGAGGACTATACAAAGGCTTCCACGCAGTACAATACCCTTGCCCCGTATGTTCCAGCAGACCTCAATGCTACTGTACAGGCACAGATAACACAAGTGGGCAACCAAATTGCGGCTCTGCAGAAGCAGGAGACAGAGCTGCAAAACCAGTTGAACACGGCTCCATCTTCTTCCTACACCTCGCTGAACAACGACATTGAAGAGTTGGCCGCTGAAGTCTCGTCTTACCACAGCAATCTGACTGCCACGCTCAGTGCCGCCAACGAAACGGCCAAGGCTGGTGCTGCTGCCGACTTGCAGGCTAAGCTGACGGCAATGGGCAATGAGATTAACCAGTTGGGGCAGCAGATTACTGCAATGGAAAAGGAAGGCAATGCAATGTTGACGCAGCAGATTGGTTTCGACTATTTTTTGCGTAAGTCAAACCCTGAATTTGCTGCAAGCTACTATGAATTTATTGGACGAGAATCAGATTGTAAAGATGAATATACACAAGTTGCTTATGATTATAATACTTTGGTTTCACAAAGTTCCATCAGTAATATCAGCGACGCTGTAGCTGTCTATGAAGCATATAACAAACTTAAAGATGGAGATCTCGAACAATTGAAAAGAGATGTGGTTGAAGCACAAACCTCCCTTGATAGTGCTCAAGAAGATCTTAACAACATTGAAATCAACTTCCCCGACCAGGAACTCATCTTCAACATCAGGCCGACGGGCATCACGGAGGAAATCCAGATTGGCTACAAGTCGAACCGTGGATTTGTACTCACATCGGCTGGCATGATGCAGTTTGAGCAGGTAAGCGGCGCGGACTTCCGCCTGAAGGACAGCGAGGGCAACTACCTTGTGGCCAAGGCTGGTTCGCAGACCATCACAATGGGCACACAGGCCGAGGCTACTGTTTGGACAGGCAAGAGCCTGGGCAATGGCAGCTACTCCTTCTACAGCAGCAAGGCCGGTCGCTACCTCTCCGCCACTGCGGGCAAGGTGAATGCGGCCATCACTGCGGCTACATCCCCGCTGGCATGGAGCATCACTGAGTCTGACCTCGACGAACTGCAAGCCTTCCTCAACCTGCTGGCCGAGGAGGACGAAGTGGCAGAGGAGAATAAGGAGCAAGGAACTGAAGAGAAAGACAAGGACACACTGCTTGTCTATATTCCACCAGCAACGGGTGCTACCATTATTGAGCCTATCGTGCTGCCACGCACGCCCTATCCTGTCAAGCTGGTTGGCGACCTGCCCGTGCCACGTCCTGGCACAGGTATGCACCCAATCTATGTGCCCGACGGCACAAAGGTCATCCTCGACAGCCTGAACATCAAGGACACACAAGGCGGCGACTACATCATCTACATTGACGGTACGGTGGAGGTCAACGTCTATGTGAACATCGACATCGAGGGCTGGGACTGGTTTGCACACATTGGTCCTAACGGTCATGTAGTGTGGAAACCTACTGGGCCACGTCCGCGCATCTGGAATGAAGGTACGCTCGACGTAAGCGGAAACCTTGGCTATATCGACAACAGAGGAACTACCAACGTGAAGAGCGGTACCATTGACCAAATGGAGAACACCGGCACGGTGAACCACACAAGCGGGACCATCACCTACGTCTATAACCGCAAGACATATTACTTCGACGGCGGCGTGGTCACAAACCTCTATAACAACGGCCACCACTACCACCGTGGCGGTACGACCCGCTGGATTCGCAACTTCTCTGGAGGCCAGTACGACATGACAAGCGGAAGCATCCGCCAGACCACTGTGAACAAGACGGATACCATCTTCGTCAACTGGGGTACATTCAACTTCACGGGCGGAACCATCGGCGGCTACGGCAGCCGACTGCTCTACCACCACAAGGGGGCACACCTGCGCATCGATGGCGGACTGTTCGACTTCACAGGCATTGCAGACTACTTCATCGAGGCCCACGATGACTTCTACATCCGTGGCGACTACGACTACAAGGCCACAGTGCCCATGCTGCTCGACCCCTCGGTGTCTGTACGCATCATTTATAACTGGACGTACAAGTTCAACATTGTCTTCATTGGCGGGCGACCCACTCCGCGCCGTCCCATCTTCTATGGCGACGACTTCCCGCTTGGCCCTGGCTTCTGCAACTACATAGACTGGACGTTGCCCAACAAGCGTTGGCGCTGGGTTTATCGCGACGAGGACAATGCCATCGAGGTGCGCGACGAAGAAGTGGAAGATGAAGATGACCTGCAAGCCTACCTTGACTGGCTGGCCGAGAACCAGGAAGACGAATCGGCCAGCACGCCAGAGGAGCCGCAGGAGCTTGACCTGAAGAACCGCACTATCGTCATCACCGAGCCAGTGGTGCTGCCTGTAGGCACCCACGTATGGTGGAAGCGCGGTAACTTCGTACCCAAAGGTTGGACGGGCGACAACCTGTTCTATGTACCAGAAAACAGCAGCGTGAAGATGGATGGTACGGTCATCGACGTTTCGTCCAGCACAGTCTATGTCATTGACGGCCAGCCCGTACAGCGCACCCTCTTCGACGTGAAGGGTGACCTGCACTTCGGCCCTGGCTCATCCATCAAGGGCTACCTGAACTGGGACTACAGCTTCACCGACGAGAACATTCCCGGAGCCATCGTCAATGTAGGGCCGACAGGACGTTTCTACCTGGACGGCGGACGCTTCGACAATGTGGTTATCCGTACAGGCAAGGTGAACATCTTCGTGACGGTCAACGTGACATACGACCTCTACATCTATGTGCCCACAGAATATCGCTACGACGGCTACCGCGTCTTTGCACCGTGGAGCAACTTCTACTTCACATCGACCGACGTGCGCCGCATCCATCTGATTGACGGCGACAAGTGGGGGCTGAAACTGGATGATGACGGCTACGTGTCCCTCTATGACACGGGCGACTCTTCGGGCGTACTGGGCGACATGAACAACGACGGCCTGATTGATCTGGAGGACATCACCATCCTCATCAATGTCTATCTCGGCGAGGAGTGGAAATGGTGGCGCAACGGCGATATGAACCGCGACGGCGTTATCACCGTGACCGACATCACCGACCTCATCGACAAGTATCTGAACGACAACCAGCCAGCTGTGAAAGATTGAGCCGCCACCTCGACCGCACAGCGAAAATGTTCGCTTCTTTCATCCGCAAGACCAATCCACGGCCTTGCGGATGTTTTATACCCCTGTGCCATTTCAGCCGAATCCCATTCTGCCAGCAGTGAGAAAGCTTCCCCACGGCGGTGAGACTGAAGTCTGCCGCAGGTGGCAATGCAGCGGGACTGGGGCGGGAATGCAGTGCCAAAGATGTGGCAATGCAGTGCCACCGAAGCAGCAAAACTGTGTGTTTCCAGGCAGAAAGCAGCGGATTTTGGGCGCAAACGGCATTTTTTTTAGTTTTCATTGCAATCAGATAAAAGTTTTTTCGTAATTTTGTGCGCTTTTATGTGCTCTTCCCTCTCGATGAGGGAGAGTAGTTTTGTTTGCGATATATAATTAAATAATGTAATAATAACTCTAAAAACAAAATGGCAGCATTACAATCAATCAGAAACAGGGGTGTGCTCCTTGTTAGCGCCATCGCCGTGGCCCTCTTCCTCTTCGTTGTGGGAGATGCGCTGCGCGGAGGCGAAAGTTTTTTCAATCAGTCGAAAATGAATGTAGGTGAAGTAGATGGCGAGAAGGTGTCCATCCAGGACTATCAGCAGATGGTCGAGGACTTCACCACGTTCTATGAGATTCAGCAGAACAAGAGCGGTCTCACCGAAGACGAAAACAACCGCATCAAGGATGAGGCTTGGCAGACTTTCATCCAGAACCAACTCATCGGCAGCGAATGCAAGAAGCTGGGCCTGGCTGTGACGGACGAAGAGGTGTCGGAAGTCATCAAGAGCGGCTACAGCCAGATGTTGCAGGTGCCTGTGTTCATGAATCAGCAGACGGGCCGCTACGACTACGCTTCGGTGCAGACTTTCCTCACAGAATACAAGAAGGCTAAGGATGCAGGTCAGCAGTTGCCCGATGCCTACCAGAAGATTTACAAGTATTACATCTTCGCACAGAAGCAGATTCGCAACCAGCTGCTCGTGCAGAAGTATCAGTCGCTGCTTTCGGCCTGCTTCCTCTCCAACCCCGTTGAGGCCAAGGCCGCATTCGAGGGTCGTGCCAGCGAGAGCGACGTGCTGCTGGCTGCTGTGCCTTTCACTACTGTGGATGACAAGGCCGTAGAAGTGAGCGAGGCTGACATCAAGGCTAAGTATGACAAGGATAAGGAGCAGTATCGTCAGTATGTGGAAACTCGCGATGCCAAGATTCTGGACATCCAGGTGCAGCCCAGCACGGCTGACAAGGCTGCCGCAGAGAAGGATATGGACGAGGTGTATGGAAAGCTGGTCGAGGCTCAGACTGCCGAGGCTGCTGGCAATGTGGTTCGTCAGGCCACTTCCATCATGCCCTACACCAACATTCTGAAGACAAAGGATGCCTTCCCTCCACTGCTTTCTGCCCGCATCGACTCGCTGGCTGTAGGCACAACGACTAAGCCCGTGTTTGACGCAGCACAGAACGTGTACTACACGCTGAAGATGATTGACAAGGCTACGAAGCCCGACTCAGTGCTCTTCCGTCAGATTGGCGTGGTTGCCAAGAATGAAGCCGACGTGGAAAAGCGTGCCGACTCCATTATGACTGCTCTGGCCAGCGGTGCAAACTTCAAGGCCATTGCTAAGAAATATAACCAGGTGGGCGACTCCTCTTGGCTCTCATCCTCGCAGTACCAGAATGCTCAGCTCGACGGAGACAACGCGCTCTTCGTTACCACACTGTCCGACATGGCTGCCGGACAGACCAAGAAGCTGAAGCTGGACGGCGGCACCATCATCCTGCAGGTGCTGGAGACTCGCAACCCTGTGCAGAAGTACAACATGGCAGCCGTCGTGAAGGAACTGAAGTTCTCTGACGACACCTACAGTGCCGAGTACAACAAGTTCAGCTCTTTCATCGCAGCCAACCCGACATTGGAGCAGATTGAGGCCAACGCACAGAAGAACGGCTACGTGGTACGTCCGCTCAACGACCTGACCAGCAATGGCCACAACATTGCTGGTATCCGCAACACACGCGACGCTGTGAAGTGGCTCTTCGACGATGCAAAGGAAGGCCAGGTTTCTCAGCTCTACGAGTGCGGCAACAACGACCATCTGATGATTCTTGCCCTTACAGGCGTGAACAAGGAAGGCTATCGTGCCATCAGCAAAGTGAACGAAATCATCACCGAACAGGTGAAGGCCGAGAAGAAAGGCGAGAAGCTCATGGCCGACCTCAGCGGCGTGAATTCATGGGCTAAGGCCAAGGCTACGAAGGGTGCCATCTGCGACACACTGCGCCACATCAACTTCACGTCGCCATCGTTCATCGCTGCCACCAACGCCAGCGAACCTGTAGTGAGCGCACTGGCTTCGAAGACAGCCGCAGGTGCATTCGCCGGCCCCGTGAAGGGCAACAGCGGTGTCTATATGCTGCAGGTCATCAACAAGAGCAAGTCTGCCGAGAAGTTCGACGCCAAGCAGGAGCAGCAGAGCCTTGCCTCACAGAACTACCGCAGGGTGGCCAACTCTGTGATGCAGACCCTCTACCTCAACGCAAAGGTGAAAGATCAACGCTATAAGTTCTTCTAAACAGAACGAACTGAGCAAAAAGAATCATTTATCCGTAAAATCTAATGTGTTTAATGGGAAAGTGGACTTGCTTGTGAAAGCAGGTTCACTTTTTTTATAGCTACAATTTTGTTCTTTTAAAAAATATGCAGTACATTTGTGCACAAAATTCGCCCTTTTTCCCAAAAGAATGTCGGGCCCTTAAAATCATATTCCCATGCGCTGTCTAATTACATTCTGCTCTTTTCTCTTCACTGTGGCAACCTATGCCCAACCGTTGGCTACCTGGAACACACCAGGCAATCTGAACCCCATCATCCCAGGCTACTTTGCCGACCCCACCATCCGCAAGTTTGGCGACACATATTATATATATGCCACCACCGACGGCACGGGCAATGGCTATGGTCCCGCCCAGGTGTGGGTCAGCAAAGACTTTACCCACTGGAAGAACGTGGTCATGAACTGGCCCACAACCGAAGTGGTGTGGGCACCCGACGTGGTGCAGCAGCCCAACGGGAAATACCGCTACTACTATTGTGAGCCGTGCAACATCAACATTGGCGAGAGCGACAGTCCGCTGGGTCCATGGCACAACATTCTGGGCAAACCCGATGCCGTGATGGTGCCCGACCGCTACGTCCACAATGCCATAACACTCGACCCACAGCTCTTCCGCGACGACGACGGTTCGGAGTATCTCTACTTCACCACATGGGGCATATACAAGGGGTTCGGTTGTGGTGTGGCGCGGCTGAACAAGGAGTATCAGCCCGGACAAGCCGGGCTTTCCGGGGATTCTGGCGATGCCCGCCGCTGGAACGAGAACGCTCCCTTCCCCATTGCAGCCGATGAGTTTTTCAGCGAAAAGCGGCTGATTCCCAACACGGAACTGGTGGACATCTTCGAGGCTCCTTTCGTGTTCAAGCGCAATGGAATCTACTACTTCACCTACTCCAGCGGTTCGTGCCACGACGATACTTACCGCGTGCAATATGCCGTCTCGAAGGAAAGCCCCATGGGGCCGTTTGAATACAAGGGTTGCATCCTGAAGACCAATGCAGACGGTACCATCCACGGCCCAGGCCACCACTCCATGCTGGAAGTGGATGGCAACTACTACATTGTGTACCACCGCCACAATAATCCCCACTCCATCCACGGTTTCAACCGTCAGGTGTGCATCGACAAAGTGGAGTTCGATGCAGATGGCAACATCCTGCCCGTCGTGCCGACCCACACCGGCATTGCCCCCAGACTGCTCTGCAAGCAGAAGGGTCAGCCCGAAAACCTGGCCTACCGCTGTCAGGTGAAGGCTTCGTCCGTCTATTCCAATGACTTCAAGGCAGAGTTTGCCGTTGACGACAACAACGGAACCCTCTGGCGAGCCGCCCGCTGCAACGCCGAGAGCGACTCCGTATGGCTGGAGCTGAACCTCGGCAAGGTGCAGAAACTGAATCAGGTGTGGATTCAGTTTGAATACCCCACCTTCTTCTACCAGTACAAGGTGCTCACCTCTGCCGACGGAAAAAAGTGGACGCTGTATGCCGACAAGACCCGCAACACACAGGCGGGTTCGCCCATGATAGAAGAAGGCGAGGTGAAGGCACAATACATCCGCATCTACATCACCGACACGCAGAAGAACGGCCACATGCCCGCCATCTGGAATGTAAAGGTGTTCAACGCCACAAAGAAGAATAACCCCAAGCTCATGCTGCCCAACACCGACGGCATGGACTTGAAAGCCGTGGAGGAAGGCTATCCCAACCTGCACAAGAAGGACGTAAGCCGCGCCGAGCGCATTGTGTCGAGAGAGAAAGACCACACGATTATCGACATCAATGCCGACGACTACGCCACCAGCGGCAGAGCGAGCAGCATGTCGCGCATACTGAACCGCAAGGGCGGGTACTTCGACAGCGAAAACAAAGTTCGGATGGAGGTGAAAGCGGGCAAGAATGCCTTCTTCTTCAATGGGAAGACACAGTTCAAGTCCAGTTTCGACCTGCCCAACACATTTGTTTACAACGCTCCCTACACCATTGTGGCCTGGACACTGAACCCCATCGTCGGCACCCAGGAAACGGTGCTCAGCCTCAGTCCAGCCCGCAACGACCTGGCCACAACCGAGTTCCGCCAGGGCAGCGACCGAGCCACAGGACTCATCCAGCACAACGGCTCGTTTGAAAGCAGTGGTGCCACGAAAGCCATCACCGAGGGAGCTGGACAGTGGCAGCACTGGGTCATCACCTTCGATGGCTACATGGAACGAGTTTATCTCAATGGCAAACTGCTGCAAGAGAAGAACAACTTCATCATGGTTCGTCCGCAAGGTCCGCTCACACTGGGTGCCTCTGCCGACGGAAGCAACAAGTTCAGCGGCTACATCCATTCGCTGCAACTCCTCGACCGCAGTTTCTCTGCCGAAGAAGCATTGGCTGCCTTCCGCGAAAAGTCGGACACCGACAACAAGACAGTCTATGACAAGACTCCCGCAATTGTGACCGAAGACCTTTCGCCCGAACTCATCAGCGTAAAACTCGTTGACGACAAGGGAGAAACCATCGAGACGGGACTCTTGACCTTCCAGTTTGCCATCACATCGCAGTTCAGCAAGAAGGACACTGTGGGCCTGAAGTTCTCTGCCCCGTCCAACAACTCTGCCATCCTGCTCAGCACCGACGGCAAGAAGCAGCAGAAAGTGTTTGTTCACTTGAAAGACGACACCGGCACAGTGGACAAGGTGATTACCAAAACCCAGTTCATGAACCAGATTGCCTTCCAGCTCACCGAGCAGAAACAAGCAGAAAAGCTCTCGTTCACTACGGGCGAGCAGTTCAACGAAGACCCCGCCAGCAGTTCACACATCTTCAAGGAAACCACCAACGACTTCGTAATGCAGACCCGCATCTGTGGCATCGACGGAGAAGAACGCCACAACACTCCTGCCTATAATGAAGGCGGCATCATCATCTGTGGTGACGAACTCACCATCCAACTGGGCGTGTTCCCCGCCTACAACTGCGGCAATATGCTCACCGTGCTCAGTCGCCATGGCCGTCCACAGTACCCCAACGGCAAAGGCTGGCAATACGACCCCTACTTGCAGCTAGAGCGGCGCGGACAAGTCATCTATGCCCGCACCAGCAAAGACGGACGCTCATGGGAAGACATTGACGGCAGCCCCATCTATTGCCCACAGCTGGAAGGCAAAAAGGTGCGGCTCGGCCTTTACCAGACAACCTACACCGAGAACTCCAGCTGGGTGAAAGCCGACCAGTTCAAGATTTACACCGCAAAATAGCCCCAAAAACAATTGAAGATTGAAAATTGAAGATTGAAGATTGCCCAATTCCTCATGCGTCCACTCAAACTCTACAGAGCATCGGCTGGCAGCGGAAAAACCTTCACGCTGGCCGTTGAATACATCAAACTGCTCATCATCAACCAATGGGAATACAAACACATCTTGGCCGTGACCTTCACCAACAAGGCTACAGCCGAGATGAAGGAACGCATTCTCAGCACACTCTACGGACTGACCCACGGGCTGGAGAGTGCCAGTGGCTACATGAACGTCATCAAGGAAGCCGAAGAAATCAAGGCTCTCCACATTTCTGACGACGAAATACGCCGACGGGCAGGCATTGCACTGGGCAACCTGGCACACGACTACAGCCGATTCCACATCGAGACCATCGACTCCTTCTTCATCAGTGTCATCAAGGATTTAGCCCGTGAACTCGACCTCACGGCCAACCTGAATATCGACCTGAACGCCACCGACGTGCTCGACGAAGCTGTGGATAACATCATTGACAGTCTGCAAGAAGGCAGCGAAACCTTCCGCAACATCAAGGACTTTATTCAAGAGAAGATTGACGCAGAAAGCAACTGGAAGATTGACCAGGAAGTGAAAGACTTCGGACTGAACATCTTCAACGAGCACTATTTGGCCAAAAGCTACCTCATCGCCAGTAAGATACAGGACAGCCAGTTCATGGCCTCCTACCGCAAACAGCTCCGTGCAGCCAAGGCCGAAGTGCTGCGGCAGACAAAGGGTGCTGCTGAAGAGTTCCTGCACTTCTGCGAAGCCCATGGCTACACGGCGGAGAACTTCAAGCAAAAGGAACGAGGCGTGTGGGGATTCTTCAACAAACTGGCACAAGGCAAGGAACTGCCCGAACCCAACAGCTACGTGCTGAAATGCCTTGAAAGCAAAGAACAGTGGAGCAAGGATGCCACACTCTGCGAACTGGCCGAATCGGCCCTCATGCCCCTGTTGCAAAACCTCATCGCAGCCATGCCCAAGGCTCGGCAAACGCTTTCCACCGTGAGTGCCATCAGTCAGCACCTCAGCCATTTGCAGTTGCTCCACGCCATCAGTCAACAGGTAGAACAGCTGAACAACGATGCCAACCGATTTCTGCTGGCCAATTCTGCCCACTTCCTGCAGCGCATGATTGACAAGTCGAATGTGCCCTTCATCTACGAAAAGAGCGGAGCACGTTTCAACCACATCATGATTGACGAATTTCAAGATACCTCCGCCCTGCAATGGAGCAACTTCCTGCCGCTACTTTCCAACAGCCTCGATGCAGCCCAAAGCTGCCTCGTTGTGGGCGATGTGAAGCAGAGCATCTACCGCTTCCGCAACAGCGACTGGCAGATACTCAACACGCTGGGCGATGTGCCCGAACTGAGCGGCAAGATTGAGGAACATCACTTGGCATTCAATCGCCGCAGTCTGGGCAACATCATCCACTTCAACAACGCCTTCTTCCAGAACGCCACCAGTGCACTGAACGAAGACTACCGCCAGGCACACGACGGCCAGGACTCCACCCAGCTGCTCAAGGCATACAGCGATGTAGAGCAGCAGCAACTGGCCAGCAAGCAAGGCCAAGGCTATGTGCGCATCGAAATCCTGCAAAAAGAGGAGGATGAGGACCCACCCGACTACGAAGCCCTGACCCTCGACCGCCTTGTCAGCTATCTGCAAGAACTCACCGGGCAGGGAATTGCCCAGCGCGACATCACTATCCTGCTGCGCTACAACCGTCACATCCCCCTCATCAGCCGTCACATCGCCATCCATGCACCCAGCATCCACCTCGTGTCCGACGAAGCCTTCCAGCTGAAAGCCTCGGCCACAGTGAATGCCATCATTCTGGCACTGAAGTACCTCGTCAATGCGGACGATAAATACACGCTGGCACAGCTGGCCGACATCTGCCTCTCGCTCCAGTCGCCCACCGCTGCCCCGAAGCTCAGCGACCTGCTGCTGACCGACACGGCACAGCTCGAAGCCCTCCTGCCCCCAGCCTACATCGAGGGGAAACACACGCTGGTCTTTGAACCCCTGAAGGAACTCATCGAGAAGATTTATGTCATCTTCCAGCTCGACAGGATTCACGGCCAGGACGCATACCTCTTCTACTTCCACGACCAAATTGCCGCCTTCACCGAAGACATGAAGGCAGACCCCGTCAGCTTCCTCAACTATTGGGACGAAACGCTCTCCGTGAAGACCATCCCCGGCAGCGTGGACGACGGCGTGCGCATCATGTCCATCCACAAGTCAAAGGGACTGGAGTTTCACACCGTCATCATCCCATTCTGCGACTGGACCACACTGGGCAAACCCTCAGAACTGCTCTGGTGCACACCTACCGAAACTCCCTACGACCAACTGAAACTCATCCCCGTAGGCTTCAACAAGACCACACAAGAGAGCATCTTCGCAGCCGACTATGAAAACGAAGTGCTGCTGAACAACGTTGACAACCTCAACCTGCTATATGTAGCCTTCACACGTGCCGTCAACAACCTGCTCATCATTACCCAAAGCTGCGAATCGGCTGGGAAGAAAAGTGACAGCACAGGCACTGTGAAGGACATTCGCAGGCTCATAGCCCGTTCCCTGCCCGACTTCATGGCCAGCCCAGAAGCCGATGGCACGGGCACACTGGAGTATGGCACACTTGTCACCACACACGAGGAAAAACTGACGACCGATGACAACGTGCTCACACAGCCCTACCAGAAAGAATACATCCAGTTCCAGACCAGCGACACACTGCCCCAATTCCGCCAGTCCAACAAGTCGAAAGACTTCATCGCTCAGTTTTCCGACAGCCCCACAACTCCCACTACCTACATCGACCGTGGCCTACTCTACCACGCCATCTTTCAAGAAATCAACACACTCCAAGACATTGACCGTGTCATTGACAAGATGAACATGGAGGGCCACTTCCACAGCCTTGCCGAACAGCAGGAAGTCAGCCAGCACGTCCATGCCGCCCTGAGCGACACCTTTGCCGCCCGCTGGTTCACAGACCAGTGGCAGGTGGTCAACGAGCGTGCCATCCTCACGCCCACTGCTACGGGCCAATGGCAGGAATACCGTGCCGACCGCGTTATCATGTCCCCCACCGAAACCATCGTCATCGACTACAAGACTGGACACCCACGTCCCGAACACAAGGAACAGGTGCGCACCTACATGAACCTACTCCAGCAGATGGGCTACCCCAACGTGAAAGGCTACGTGTGGTACATCATGAGCGGAAAGACCTATTCAGTCGAAATGAGGAATTAGGAATGAGAAATTAGAAATGAGGAACCTTAAGCTCGGTGTAGCCAATTGATACTCAAATTGTGAATTGTCAATTGTGAATTGTCAAATTGTAAATTGTCCAATTGTGAATGGAAAAAATAATTCTCGGCGTTGACCCAGGCACCAACGTAATGGGTTACGGCATCCTGCGCGTCGTTGGCAACAAAGCCGAACTGATGACCATGGGTGTCATCGAACTTCACAAATACGAAAGCCACTACCTGCGGCTTGGCAAAATCTTCGAGCGCATCACCGGCATCATCGACTCGTTCCACCCCGACGAAATGGCCATCGAAGCCCCCTTCTTCGGCAAGAACGTGCAGAGTATGCTCAAGCTGGGCCGTGCCCAAGGTGTAGCCATCACAGCCGCCATCATGCGCGACATCCCCATCACCGAATACGAACCCCGCAAAATCAAGGTAGCCATCACCGGCAACGGTGCAGCCGCCAAAGAACAAGTAGCCGGAATGCTCCAGCGCATCCTCCACATCCCCGCAGAAGAAATGCAAGTGCAGTTCGATGCCACCGACGCCCTCGGCGCAGCCTACTGCCACTTCGTCCAGATGGGCAAACCCCAAGTGGATAAACACTACGGCAGCTGGAAAGACTTCATTGCCAAAAATGCCGACAAGGTGCATCAATGAAGAATGAGGAATTAGGAATGTGGAATTAGGAATGATTACTGTGCCTTTTCAGTATCAAATCCTAATTCCTCATTCCTCATTCCTAATTCTTGTCAAATTGTCAAATTCAATATCTGCTTTACATATTCCTCTTTTACACACCCCACGTCGTAATGACCTTCCTTGAACCAACTGCCGATGATGGCTCCGTCGGCCACGCGAAAGGTTTCCTGAACGGTTTCAAGAGTGACACCAGCTCCCACAATAATAGGGAAATCGTTCAGCACAGAGCGAAATTCCGCCACTTTGCCGAAGGGGGTCGGTATGCCGGTGCCATCGCCTGTACATACAATAGCATCGCATCGACTGGTACCAAGTCTCAAGTCTTCATCCAGGGTGCGCCCCGAAAGTACGGGCTGATATTTGAACCGCACACCACCCAGAAGAACTGCGTCCGACTCCTGCCTAAGCTGGGAGAGACTCTCGGCGTATGCTGCATCTTCTTTGGGTCTAAGATGGCCACATACCGAGTCTATTTGTATGAACGAAGCCTTGTACTTTTTAGCCAAGTGGAATGCCTTCTGGTAGTTGCCCAGTATATTCACACCGTAGATAGCATCGGGGTGCTCCCTTTGCATCCAGGCCAAAACCGTCTCGCAGTCATTCGTGTCGCCGAAGTAATTCTCTATCAGTGGACAGACACCATGCTTCAGGTAAATCTCAATCTCTTCCTTGGCCAGTTCCAATGCAGAAAGGCTGCACGTAGAATTGGTGTGAATCATGCCAATCAGGGGTTTCCTGCCAGCAAATAAAGTTTCAAATTTCATCATATACAATTGACAATTGAACAATGTTACAGACATTCTTCATGCTATAACATAAGATTTTGGGCACAAAGATAAGGATTTTTTGACTTCACAGCAAAAAAGTTATAAATTAAGAGTTATAAGTTAAAATGCCATGCAGGATATTGGCATTTTCTTCCTAACTTTGCACCGTTTCTAAACAGAAAGAAAGGTAACAAGGCAAAGCAATGAAACAGATTAAACCCTGGCTGTTCGCAGCCATCCTCATCATTTGCGCTACAGCGGCAGCCGTGATTGTCTGTCGCCATTCAGACACCCAGAACAACAACGCTGCTGACAGCGACAACAAGATAGTGACAATAGCCATCGCTTGGCGGGCTGACACGACAAGCGAGTTCTGCACCAACATGGTGGAAACACTCAAAGAGGCTGGTGCCAACGTGGTCATCCTGCCGCAGGTAAAAGCCCCATACGTGGAATACAACGGAGCCAACGTCTCTGCCACCTGTCTTGATGCAGAAGGAATAGGCTACCTCTCCGCCCGCTGTGCACAGCAGACACGCAGCACCACCCATCGGGGGACCAACGTGCAGGAAGCACTGCGCGGCGTGGACGGTGTCATCTTCACGGGGGGCGAGGACATCAGCCCCACCCTGCTGGCCACGCCACAAGACTGGCACCACATAGAGGCCGAGATAGACTACAACGCCGCCCGCGACGTGTCGGACTACCTGACCATGACCTACTGCCTGGACAACGACATCCCCCTGATGGGCTTCTGCCGTGGAGCACAGATGCTGGGCGTAGTGTCGGGAGCCACGATGATACAAGACATCCCCACCTGGTTTGCCCAGCAAAGTCTCCCCTACCACGACGAGCATCGCCGCGAGAAGGCTGCGGGCGAAACCTACCGCGACTACGCCGCCCACGCAGTCACACTGGCAAATGGCTCGTTGTTGGCCCGCTACTTCAGCACCACTGCGCTCACGGGTTGCCCCTCATGGCACCACCAAGCCCTGCTCAGCACCGAGGGCACTCCCCTGCGCGTCACGGGCACCACAACCGTGTCGGGCATCAGCATGGTGGAAGGCATTGAGCGCACAGACAAACGCTGCGCACTGGGCGTGCAGTTTCATCCCGAAGCAGCCATCGCAAAACACATCGGGAAAGCCGTCAACAATGCGAATGCCTCGCAATTCATGCCTTACGACACAGCTATCCACCTGTTCCGCGCCTTCATCGAAGAGTGCAAGAAATGAAACCGGCAAGCACTTAAGATGGGTTTCATAGGGACAACATCCAGCTGTCCTGTGTCCGCAGTTGGGTGAGAAAGTTCTCCTCGCTTGGCGGGAGAGTTCTCTGGATGCAGCGCGGCAGTTCTGTGGTTGCAGTCCCGCTACATTGCCGCCGCACCGGGAGAACTGTGTGGCGGCTGTAGCAGTGGGTTCCCACCGCAGTGGCACAGCATTGGGACAGCACGGGAAATGAGGTCGCACGGAAAGAAGAATGGCACGAGTTTCGCAGAAACCAAAGTTCACCAAGAGTTTTACAAGGCTCCTGAAGGCGGAGGCGTGTTTTTTTGTCTGGACTCCTCAAAAAAGAGGGCTATGTGTAATGGGGTTCGGAAATATTTTGTATCTTTGCCGCTGATTCTTGTTTTTTATACAATTAAATTACAATTTGAGTAACCAATTTACGAAATACGAATTAAAACATAATCGCGAATGTCCGCAAAAGTCCCCCAAGATTTTTGCGGACATTTATTTAATTGTGTGGCAAAGTTCTGTGTGTTTCAGAAATTCTTTGTAACTTTGCAGCAATTTTGTAAATACGAATTACGATTTTTTTTCATGGGCATGGATATTTCAGTTATAGTTCCGCTGTATAATGAGGATGAGTCGTTGCAGGAGCTTCATGCGTGGATTAAGCGCGTGATGGACAATAACGGGTTCAGCTATGAGGTTATCTTCGTGAACGACGGTAGCACGGACCGCTCGTGGGAGGTGATTGAGGAGCTGGCGGGTGTGTACCCAGAGGTGCACGGCATCAAGTTCCGACGCAATTACGGCAAGAGTCCTGCGCTCTTCTGCGGCTTTGAGCGGGCTGCGGGCGATGTGGTCATCACGATGGATGCTGACTTGCAGGACAGTCCTGACGAGATTCCTGAGCTTTACCGCATGATTGTGGAGGAGGGCTACGACCTGGTGAGCGGCTACAAGATGAACCGCAAGCAGGGTGACCCACTGTCGAAGACGATTCCGACGAAGCTGTTCAACGCGACGGCTCGCTGGGTGAGTGGCATCAAGAATCTGCATGACTTCAACTGCGGACTGAAGGCTTACAGGAATGAGGTGGTGAAGAACATCGAAGTGTATGGCGAAATGCACCGCTACATTCCCTATCTGGCCAAGAACGCAGGGTTCACAAGGATTGGCGAGAAGCCTGTGCACCACCAGGCGCGTCAGCACGGTGTGAGCAAATTCATGGGCTGGAACCGTTTTGTCAACGGCTATCTGGATTTGCTGAGCCTGTGGTTCATCGACAGCTTCGGACTGAAGCCTATGCACATCTTCGGCTTTGTGGGCACGCTCATCTTCATGGCGGGTTTCGTGGCCATCCTGTGTGTGGGCGGATTCAAGCTGTGGGCGTTGCAGAATGGCGAGCCGCGTGCACTGGTGACGGACACTCCTTATTTCTACATTGCGCTGACAATGATGATTCTGGGTACGCAGCTGTTTGTGGCTGGTTTCCTGGGCGACATGATTAGCCGCAATTCGCAGGAGCGGAATAAGTATCAGGTAGCGAAGACAATTTGACAATTGGACAATTTAGAATTTGACAATTTAGAATTAACAATTCACAATTCACAATTTGAGTATCAAATCCTCATTCCTCATTCCTCATTCCTC
>JAFTEV010000106.1 GCA_017453465.1 Bacteroidaceae bacterium
AAAAGTTAAAAGTTAAAAGTTAAAATGGTTGGTTGCGAACACTCCGTGTGCCATTTTAACAAAAAAACCGTTCCTCTCCATTTCCTGACCCACTCTTTTTCGGTTCTCATTTCAGTCGAAACCGACGCTGTGTGTGAAGCAAAAACGCTTGTGCTGAGGACTGAATGCGGCGAGATAGGCAATAAAACTAAGAATCATTGTTTGATTCTTGTAAATCATTGTTTGATTCTTAAGAATCATTGCGTGATTCTTAAGAATCAAACAATGATTTATAGAATAATTGCCTATCTCGCTGCGAAAGTTGTGCAGTGCGGGAAAAAAGAGTAGGTTGTTTGACGGGTTTTGCAGGGAAATCGAGTGGAAAGGGGATTTTGATGCGGGCAGGGTGGGGGAGAAATCTTGTTGGAGTGGGAAAGAAGTCCTGACGGGCTGGGTGCGAACTGTGAACGGGGCGGAAACTAAGTGATTTTGGTTAAAGATAGTTAAGTTATGGTACTATGTATTGCATAGTAATAAAATATTGCATAGATTTGCAGCGAAAAAGAGTACTGACCCCTAAAAACGGTATAGAAATGAACGTAGAAAACAACAAATCCCAGATGCGTAAGGGGATGCTGGAATACTGCATCCTGTTGCTGATTCACCGGCAACCGAGCTACGCTAACGACATCATCACGCAACTGAAGGAGGCGGAGATGATTGTGGTGGAGGGCACGCTCTACCCCCTGCTGACGCGGCTGAAGAACGACAAGCTGCTGAAGTATGAGTGGCGGGAGAGCACCCAGGGTCCACCGCGCAAGTATTATGCCCTCACGCTGGACGGCGAGGAAGCCCTGCGCCAGCTGGACGAGAGCTGGAAACAGCTGTCCCGCACCGTGGCGATACTGAAGACGGGCCGACCCGCGAGCGAGGCGGAACTTTAAACAGAGATAAGACATATAGAATTAAAGTAAATGAACATATTCAATCAGATAGACCACAGATTCCACAAATTTCACAGATGATGCCTTTTCCTGCCGCTGCAATCTGTGTCATTCATTGTCTTATTACACAGATTAGGGCCGATCGGGAAAATTTGTGCAATCCGAGAAATCTGTGGTTCGTCAAAACAACAAACATTATGAAAAAGAACATTAGCATCAATCTGTTTGGTACCTTGTACGCCATTGACGAGGATGCCTACGCACTGCTGGAGCATTATCTGGGCAGCATGAAGAGTTACTTTGCCCGTCAGGAGGGCGGTGCGGAAATAGCCGACGACATCGAGCACCGTGTGGCCGAACTGCTGTGGGAGCGCAAGCAGCAGGGCATGGAGGCGGTGAACATCGACACGATTAAGAGCATCATTGCGAAGATAGGCAATCCGGAGGAAATCGAGAACCCAGCCGAGGCCGCCGGGGAAGCCGCTGCCCACGCGACGGCAGACGGCTCGGCAGGCGGGTCCGCTGCGGCAGAGGGTGGGACAGGCTTCCACTACAACATGGGGGAAGAGCATTCCGAGCGCATCTTCGACCGCATGAGGGCCCGCATGAAGAACCGCTGGCTTTATCGCGACCCGCAGAACAAGCTGTTGGGCGGTGTGTTGGCTGGCCTGGCCAACTACCTCGGCACGGGCGACCCGCTGTGGTGGCGGCTGGGTTTCATGGTGCTCTCCCTCTACCTGTGGTACCTTGGCGAGTGGGCACTGCTGTTGCCCCTCATCTACACGGCCCTGTGGATTCTGGTGCCCGAAGCACTCTCGCCCGAAGACCGCTTGCGCATGAGGGGCGAGGATGTGACCCCTGAGAGCCTGAACGCACAGATTCTGAGCGACTCGGCTACTGCCACGGCTCAGTCGAACTACACGCAGCCGCAGAGCGGAAGCACTGCGCTGAAGGTGCTCTTTGGGGCTTTCCTGGCCATACTGCTGTTTCCGCTGGGCTTGATGCTGCTGCTCCTGGTGGTCTTCATCATTATGGTGGTCAGCACATTGGGCGGTTTCCTGGGCAACCTGATGCCTTTCAATGTGGCTCATTCAGGCTTGGAGCGTGTGCCCGACTTCATCCAGACCCACTCCACAAACATCTGGCTCTGCATCTTCTTTGGTGTCCTGGCCATCGGCATACCCATCTATGCCATCGTGCGGCAGCTCTTCGTGAAGGAGGGCAACCTGTCGCGCTCCACCAAGGTGACGATGGCCATCGTCTGGCTCCTCTCGCTGGTGATGCTTATCATGACGCTCATCAACAACGCCACCCGCTTCTTTGACTACATGCAGCAGCATCGGAACACCCAGGTGGACACGTATATTGACTACGACGATGAAGACGGACAGGGGGAGGAGAGCGGCTTCCCTGCGGATTCTGCCTATGTGCTGGACTCTCTGCCGCAGTTGCCTGACAGCGTGGAGTAGTTGAGTGCATTGTAGAACACAGAGACACAGAGATAAATAATGCACAATTTGAGTATCAACTCCTCATTCCTCATTCCTAATTGTTATCTCTGTGCCTCTGTGTTCAAATTATACTGGCAATCTACGACTTTTATAGTAGAACTATTAAACAAGTTTAATTGCAGGCAGAAAAGTGTCAACTACTATGAAAAGATTTGTGGGGGTGGGGCGGAACTACTATTTTTGCCGTAGATTTATTTAAACTCAAAGAAAAGAACTATGAACTTCGACACGAAAACCAAACAACTGACAAGGGCCGAGCTGCACTTGATGAACATCCTGTGGGACAAGGGCCAGGCCACCGTGAACGATCTGCAGGCCGAGCTGCCTGAACCGAAACCTGCCTACACCACCACGCTGACCGTGATGCAGGTGTTGACCCGGAAGGGCGTGGTGGCCTTCGAGCGGCAGGGCAAGACCAATGTGTATCGCCCCGTGATGAAGCGCGACGAATATGTGGCTGGCTTCCTCGACGAGACACGCAACACACTGTTCAAGGGGTCGCTGAGTGCCTTCCTCACTTTCTTTGCGAAGCACGAGAAGATTAGCCGAAAGGAAATGGAAGAAATTTTGAAGGAGATGGCGATATGATGGCACTGTTGACATTCTACGGCAAGTTTCTGGCAGCCTCCGCCGTGCTGCTGACCCTCTACTGGGTATTGCTCCGCGAGCGTGTGTCCTACAGATGGGCACGCCTCTATCTGTTGTTGCTGCCCCTCGTCAGCCTGTTGCTGAGCGGGCCGCGCTTGGAGGTTTATACTGTCACAAAAAAAACCAGCCCAATCCTAACCTCCAGCCCCAGACCCCTCCTAACCTCCCCTAAAGGGGAGGAACTCCATTCGGCAGGCTTTCCCGCCCCTTTAGGGGAGGTTAGGAGGGGGCTGGAGCTTGCCCTTTGCATCCTCTGTGCCTCTGTTTCCGCCATACTCCTGTTGCTGGCCCTCTTCTATATATTAAAGATGTATAGGCTGCGCCGCAAGTTGGGCGTTGTGCCGCTGGTGGACGGCTACAGGGTGGTGCGCTCGCGCACGGTCGATACGCCCTTCTCGTTCATCGACACCATCTTCTTGCCGCTGGGCATGACACACACGGCGGAAGACTACATCTTGCGCCACGAAGTGAGCCATGTGCAGCATCGCCACTATGTGGATGTGCTCTGCATTGAATTGCTGACCCGTCTGCTGTGGTTCAATCCCGTGCTGTGGGTGAGTCGCAATGAGCTGCGCAATGTGCATGAGTTTGAGGCCGACCGCGATGTGGTCAGCAGCGGTGTGAATTTGCAAACTTACCAGAGCCTGTTGATGGAGTACTCGATGGAAGACAGCAGTGTGGTGGCCAACGGTTTCAACCACTCGTTTGTGCGCCGCCGTTTCATCGAGATGCGCCGCCGCACGTGGGGCACACTGGGACGGCTGGGTCAGTCGCTGGCCGTCGTCGCCCTTCTGCTGGTGGTCTGTTCGTTTACGATGAAGGTAGGAGAAAGAGAAGTTGTGGTCGTGGAAAAGGGACGGACCCTCTCCCCAGCCCTTCCCCATCATGGAGAGGGAGAGGACGTTGCGGACGTAAAGGAAGATGCTTCTGCGAGTGAAGATGTGGAGAAGGAAGAAGCATCCAGTAATTCAGAGCCAGAAGAAGCTGGTGACACGTCCGATGCCGCCCGGACTGCCTCCCCCCTCCCCATTGCAGGGAGCACCTTCCCCCTCAACACCTCTGCCAAAGTCACGCACACCGGCTTCTACCTGAAGCGCACAGCCGATGCCACCCACTTGGTCTGCGTGGCTACGCCAGAGAGCGACGATGAGGTCTATCATCTGGGCAGTGGCGACAACACTTATATTGTGGACGAAGAACGCGGCGTGCACTATCGTGCCCGTGGGTCGCAGCCCAGCGGCACCTGGGCACAAGACTTCCATGTGCGCGGCATGAAGGGGCAGAGCATTGCACTGACCATTGTCTTTCCGCCCATCCCCGAATACGTGGAACACGTGCGCATCTATGGCGTAGGAGACTGGAACCTGCGCGGACAGGAGTTCAGAGTGAAGGATATTGAGGAAAGATAAATTATAAATCCGAATTACGAACCTTTAGCTCGACGAAGTCAAATCCGAAATCCGAAAGGCCATCCAGATAACTCGTAATTCGTAATTCGTATTTCGTATTTCGTAAAAACCGTATAACCGTATGACCGTAAAACCGTATAACCGCACAACCGCACTTTGTGTTCTCTTCACATTCCTGCTTGGTAGTTGCACCATTGTGAAGAACTATTACATCTTGGACGGACAAGAAGTGAAAATCAGTGAGGGCACACTCCCCTTGGTGGGGAAGGGCAGTGGAGAGGAAGTCCTGCTCAACTACGACCCCGCCCCGCCCCTGCACATCCGTCAGGCCAGGCTGGTGAAACCCGCCACGAACTACGACCCGACAAACATGGACACGTTCCCCGTCTATGAGGACGTGCATACCGTGGCTGCACCCCTGTCCAGTCGGCAGGTTGACCGCGTGGCCATCTGGTGTACGGACACCGCAACCTATGTGGCTGACATTACCGAACAGCACTGGGGCCGACACTACTTCCAGCTGAAGTCGGACACCTACATCCGCGACGTGAAGACGGGCAAGCGCTACTACGTCGTCAGTCACGAACCTTTCCAGCTGAACCAGAGCTACTTCCTGCAGGCACCTCCGGGACAGTACAACTGCACGGTGGCCGTCTTTCCGCCCCTGCCCCGTACCTGTACGGTCATAGACATCATGGAGAGCGACGTTACCGACAAGGTGAAGGGCGCACCGGGCTGGGGTGGCGGCATAAAGCTGCGGAACGTGTCCGTTGCTCGTCTGCAAGCCAACCAGTATATCACCCAGTACCGAGAAGTGAAAGTGATTGAATAATTCATAAATTCGAAAGATATAAATCCGAATTACGAATTACGAAATCCGAAAGGCCATCCGGATAATTCGTAACTCGTATTTCGTAATTCGTAAATCCTAATAACCGTATGACCGTAAAACTTTACAACCTCACAACAGCACTCTGTGCTCTTTGTCTTCTCTGTGCTCTCTGTGCCTCCGCTCAGGAGGTCTTGCCGCCGCCCATTATCAGTAAAGAACCCGCCACGGTGCGCTTCGTGCTGAAGAACGTGATGGAGGAAGACAGCGTGGACATTGCCGTGTGGGTTTCTACCTTCTTCTACGACAACATGGACGAGCCCATCCCCTCGCTCCACTTCATGCCGGGCGTACAGCGAAAGAAAGTGCGCACCTTTGAAATCCAGCTGCCCGTCGGCATCACTTGTGCGGCCAGTTTCTACAGTTCGGGGCAGTACGACATCCCGCCGGTTCGCCTTGTGCTGGTGCCAGGCGGACAGACCACCTGCACCTACGATGTGAAGAAGCGGAAGTTCAGCTTCGCCGACACGCAAGGCTTTGCCAAGCTGAACGAAGACATGACTCGGCTGCACGACAAGCTAACCAGCTTTAACGTGCTGACACCCGAATGGGGAGGCATCTACGAAGTGGAGCCTGACAGCTTAGGCAACATGCCGCCCGGCCTCTTTGCCGACACGCTGATGCACCGCTACCTGAGGGCGATGGAGGAAATGGACCGTGACAAGCGCATCGGTCCGCAGTTCAAGGCGGTCTGGCAGTGTACCGTGCCCATGCAGATGTTCTCAGGAACCAGCAACTATTATTACAGGTGGCTCAGAAAGAACAGTCCTGAAGGGCCTGTGGACTACCGGCAGCTCGACACGCTCTGGATGCACTACCAGCAGCTTCCGCCACTCTGCACCAATGCGCTCTTCTACTCCATGCAGATACAGAACGTCAGCTATTACTATTCCATGGACGAGAAGTTGCATGGTCCCACGGGCACCTTCCACCCCTCCGAGGCACTGGAACGTCACTACGAGGCTACTTGCTGGGTACAGCACATCGTCCAAGAATTGCCCCTCAGTCAGCGGCAGCTCTCCCTCATCAAGCGGCAATTGCCCGAATACTACGACCGCCTCGTGGAACTCAACAAGCGTGAGGAGGCCAGGCTGGACGACCTGCATACCCAGCCCGACAAGGGTGTCATCTGTCAGCTCGACCGTCAGCTGGAGGGCGACAGCATCCTGCCAGGACTTCTGGCCAGGTACAGGGGAAAGCCCACCGTGGTCCATGGCTTGGACTACCCATCGCTCTACAGTGTCTATAACGCGCTTTACGACAAGCATTCTGCGGAAGCCAACATCGTCTTCCTTACGGGTGGCGGTAGATACGGAGAAGAAAACCGCTTCCGCAAGCACGTCCATCAGTTTGGCGGCGACCACTACCTCCTCATGGGCTACCAGTTCGCCTACCTCTGTCAGCAATACGAATTTGAAAAAGATGCCGGCGAATTCCTTCTCATCTTCGATGCCGAAGGCCACCTGGTTTACCAATACAAAACAGGCGACCTCATCTTTGATGAAATCGCCAAACACCTAAAGGCAGAATAGCATACGCTCAATTGTTATTTTGGGTACAAAGGTACAAAATATTAATGAATAAGCAATCAGTTAAACAATAATAAAACAATGAATAAGAAATCTATCATCACCGTACTGCTTGCCCTCGCTACTTTGACGGCGTTAGGGCAAGAAATCAAAATGAACGAGCCGTCAATCAGTGATTATCTGCCCCTGCTCAATGCCAAGGGCTATATGGCCTACAGCTTCAATACGAAGAAACTCAAAGGAACCGAAGTCGAGCCTGTTGTAATGGAATATGTAAAAGGTAAAGAGCCGAAGGAAGTTCTCGGCTTTAATGTCGTCATGAGTCTTGACAAGAAGCTTATCATTGGTTTCAGGCCGTCAGACAATGATTCGACAGCCAACTACCTTTTTCATTTCGGCGAGAACAGATGCTTTGGCGGTAGGCTCAAATTGAACCCTATATTTGATCCAGAAAAACCAGAAGACAAGTGGTATATGTATGACTCGCGTCCCTTTGAACTTGTTCCACCTTTCGAGAAGGGGAAGTTCATTCCCCTCGTCCTCTATGGCTCTTATTGGTACGACCCCAAAGCTGGCGGTTGCCGTTTTTGTGGCGATAGCACGATTAAGCCCGACCTCTCATCGGACATCGTGAAATATATTCCGCACTATTATGTCCTTGGTATAAAGATAAAGTAGAATATGAAGACAACAATTATTGCAACCTTGCTCGCCCTCGTCACATTGGCAGGGCAAGCGAAAGTATTCAAGACGATTAAGGAGCCAGAAGTGATGGCGTGTGCGAATGTGCGGGACGACGAGTTGCGTGTGCGTGAGGTTGTGCTGGCAGATACGGCTACGACCGTGCGCTTCACGATGGAGTACCCGAAGGGACAGTGGTTCCGCTTTGTGGCGAGCAGCTACCTCATTGGCGAAGACGGAAAACGCTATCCCATGCGCAGTGCTGAGGGCATCAGTCTGGACAGCTGGGTGCAGAGTCCCGAAAGCGGCACGACGGACTTCACCATGCACTTCGAGCCAATGCCGAAGCAGACAAAGATTTTCGACTTCATTGAGGGCGAGAACCTGTACGCCTTCGCGGTGTTGGGCATTCATGACACCCGGTATAAGCCGAAGACTCCCACGCTGGAGGAACTCTACAAGGCCAACCCCTACATGCTGCCTACCAACTGGTTCAAGACGGACACCATCACGGTGCGTGGACGCATCGAGGGTTACGACGCGGAGCAGATGGGTTTCACGTCGATGGAGTGTTACTATGAGGATGTGTTCGACAAGGAGAGCGTGACGCTGGTGGCTGAGATTCAGCCCGACGGCACGTTTGAGAAGCGGTTCCGTGCCAGCTACCCCGTCATGCAAAGGTTCTACAGTTCTGAGGGGAAGGTGGACTGGAGCGGTGTCTGTTTCTATGCCCGTCCAGGCGATACCATTGACATCACGGTGCGGCCTAATGAGCAGGGGCAGTTGGAGTGCTACTATAACAGTGGCAGCAGCAAGGAGGTTCAGCACTGGCTGAAATCCAATTCCTGTTTCCTGAGTAGTATTTTCCGTCCGCTGTCGATGTTCAGGGGAAAGTTTGGCGAAGCCCGTCCGCTCGCCGACTCCCTTTGGCAGAAAGCCTTGCAGCGCGTGAACTGGGTGGGCAGGCGCGAACACTTCACTCCGCTGGAGATGCAATTGGCACTGGCCGACTTGCAAGTGCAGTTCGCTTACAGCCTGATGAACTTCGCTTTGTACAAAGAGGATGACCTCATGAAGCAGGAACTGCGCGACGGCATCTATTACACCGAGATAACCGACAGCGCGGAGTGGCGGCTTCTCTTCGATGCGTCCAGCTACAGTCCGTTGCACCGTTTGGATTTCGACAATCCCATGTTGTTGTCAAGTCGGGACTACAGCATTTTGCTCAACCGCATACAGTACGCCAAACCTGTGACGGAGGCACAGTACAAGGGCATGATAGACGAGGCGGGTGGCTATATCGTCAATGCCGAACATGAGATGCAGGAAGCGATGAATGGCTACGAGGCTTTGCGCAGTCTTCTCGGCACGGCAGACCATAACACCCTGATGGCACAGCTCTGCGTCTATAACAATATGTTGAGCAACTTCAACAGCTGGCGGCATAGCGAAGAAACTATCCCTGTGATATTGGCTGACACCACCCGCAGTGAGGCGGAAAAGCAAGCGAGTGTTGATGAACTTGCCTCGCTCAGCAAGCTCTATCCCTTCTACCTGAGTACGTACTCTATTCCTTACGTCCACCAGAAGGCGGAGCAGTTCTATGCCGAGCGGATGGCTCAGACGGAGTTTTCCACTCCGCTGCCCGATGTGCCGATAGCGGAGGTCATTCGCCGCTTGACGGCAAAACACTCAGGCAAGTTTCTCATCATCGACTTCTGGGGCATGGGCTGCGGTCCCTGTCGTGCAGCTATTCAGAGCAGCAAGGAAAAGCGAGCCAAGGTGAGGGAGCGCGACGACGTGAAGCTGGTCTTCATTGCCGAGGAACGCACGGCGGAGGGCAGCGATGCCTACCACAAGTATGTTAGCGAGTGGCTGGCCGACGAGGAGACGCTTTGTGTCACATACGCCGACTTCACCCGCCTGCAAGAACTCTTCCGCTTCAACGGCATTCCGCACTACGAGACCATCACGCCCGAAGGTCGCATGGTTCGCGACGACCTCCGCATCAATGGTTTCTACAATTTTGACTACGAACTGAAAAGACTATTGGAGAAACTGAAATAATTCATAAATCCGAAAGGTTTAAATCCGAATTACGAAATCCGAATTACGAAACCATCCGGATGGCCTTTCGGATTTCGTAACTCGTAATTAAAAAAAACGTATGACTGCACAACTGTATAACCTTATAACTGTAAGATTGTACAACCGTATAATCACCCTCTGTGCTCTCTTTCTTCTCTGTGTCCTCCGTGTTTCCGCAGGACCCCAAGACTCCACTGCCACACGCCGCAGTCTGGAAGTGTACATGAAGGTGGCCGACCACCTCTCTCATGTGGGCATTGACAGTCTGCGGGCGACATTGCTCCATGCTGCCGACAGCACGTTTGCCGACACGGTTGGCGTGATGAGCCATGAGGAGTGGCAGACACACAGGAAAGTGACTTACGCGGAGTTTAAGATATCTAAGCCTGGCCACTATTTGCTGAAGCTGGAGGCCGACGGCTACACGATGAGGCTGGTGCCCATCGACATTCCGAAGCTTTACAAGCGTGAGCTGTACCGCGAACTGAAGCCCATCTACATGAAGAAGTTGCCGAAGAAGAACGACATCGTGCTGGACGAAGTGGTGGTCAGGGCCACAAAGCTGAAGTTCTACATGGACGGCGACACGCTGGTCTATGATGCTGATGCCTTCCAGATGGCCGAGGGGTCGATGCTCGACGCGCTCATCAAGAAGTTGCCGGGCGTAGAGCTGAAGAGCGGCGGCGAAATCACGGTGAATGGTCAGAAGGTGGATGCCTTGCTGCTGAACGGCAAGGACTTCTTCGACAGCGACCGCGAACTGATGCTGGAGAACATGCCCAGCTACATGGTGAAGAACATCCAGAGCTATGAACGTGTGCCAGAGAATGTGCGTGGCACCAACCGTGAGAATACGACACAGAAGGAACTGGTGATGAACGTGAAGCTGAAGAAGGAGTACAACACGGGGTGGCTGGCCAATGCCGAGGCTGGCGGCGGCACGACGTTTTTCCGCAATGCCAACGACCGGCTCGACGGCAAGTTCCTTGGGCGGCTCTTTGCCCTGCGTTTCACCGACAACTCGCGCCTCAATCTCTATGCGATGGTGAACAACCTGAACGACAAGCGCACACCGGGCGAGAAGGGCGAGTGGAGTCCGCTCACCCAGTCGCAGGGTTTGACCACCACGTACAACCTGGGTGGCGGATACTTCTACGACAAGCAGGACCAACTGCGCTATGAGGGCAGTGCCAACGCCAAGTATTACGACAAAGACGACCAGCAGCACAGCAGCAGCGAGACCTTCCTTGACGGCGGTAGTACCTTCGGTCGTTCTGCTTACCACAAGCGCAGCTACGACGTGGAGCTGAACACGGAACACCGTTTGCGTCTGCGCTTCCAGAGCCCCTTCCACGAGAAACTGAAATTTCTGGTGACGGAGTTGCGTCCCAGTTTGAATTACCTGCGATGGAACAACCACACGGAGTCGGCCAATGCAACCCTCAGTGCTGATGTGGCTTCGGGTTTGGGTAAGGCATGGCTGGACAGCATCATGGCACCTTCTGCTGGCGAGCTGTTGAAGCAGTACGCCATCAACCGTACCCTGTCGCAAACGAAGGGTGTGGGTCACTGGGTGGACTCCAGAGTCAATGGTTGGCTGAACTTCGCGCCGCCCCACAACGACTTTATCAACTATTTCTTGAGCTACGACTACCGCTTCACCGACCGCAGCGAGGACAATTACGAACATTACCGACTGGACTATCCATCCAATGCAGCAATGGCCGCCGACCTGCGCAACCGCTATAATCCTACCTTCGACCGCACCCACCACTTCTCCATCGACCCCAACATCAACATTGCGTTTGACAATAAGGACCGCCATAGCATAAACCTTTCGTATCATTATACTTACGACTACCAGCACAGCACGAAGAGCCTCTACCTGCTGAACAAACTGGACGAATGGAAAGACATGGAAAAGAACGCCTTGGGCACGCTGCCTTCCTACGACGAAATTCTTTCCACCCTCGATGCCGACAACAGCACCCGCTCGAAGCGGACCGTGCATACCCATACGCCCTCGGCCAGCTACCAGATTTCCTTGAGCAATGACAGTACGGACTCCTATACCTACATCAGTTTCAACTTGGCCCTGCCCATGCAGCATGAGTCGATGGACTACTGGCAGGGTGGGCAGGTTGATACGCTGATGTCGCGCAATACGACATTCCTCACGCCAAGCTTTTATTTTAGCCATAACCAATGGAAGCGTGGCCGCCGCATCTTTGCCTACTACCGCATGAGCACCACAGCCCCTTCCATGACCTCCCTGCTCAACATCCGCAACACCAGCAATCCGCTCTACATCACTCTGGGCAATCCGAATCTGAAGAACACACGTAGCCACAACTTCAACGCCAGCTACCGCGACAAGTTCAGGCGCACACTGTTCAACGTGAGCACCAACGCCACCATCACGGAGAACGCCGTGGCTTCGGGCTATATATATAATAAGGAGACGGGTGTGCGCACCGTCACACCCGACAATGTGAACGGCAACTGGAACTTCAGTGGCAGCACGGGCATCGATATTCCCTTCGACCAGAACGAGCACTGGCGGCTGAAGGAAAACGTGGCCTACGGCTACAACCACAGCGTTGATCTCAGCGGCACGAACCAGACGGCGGTGGCTACTCGCTCGGTGGTGGGCAACCACAGCCTGAGCAATGAGCTGGGCTTGACCTTCCGTCCCACGGACAAGATGGAATACAGCGCAAAGGGCAACCTGCACTATCAGCACAGCACCAGTGACCGAGAGGACTTCACCACGCTCGATGTCTTTGACTTCGACTACGGCCTGACGGGGCAGATTGAATTGCCGTGGGGCTTCCAGTTCTCTACCGACCTCACGATGTACAGCCGCCGTGGCTACAGCGACGCGACGATGAACACCAACGAGCTGGTGTGGAATGCGCGTCTGACCAAACGCCTCATGCACGGCAACCTGCTGGTGCAGCTGGATGGCTTCGACCTGCTGGGCAACCTCTCGAATGTGCACCGCAGCATCAATGCGCAGGGCAAGACCGAGACGTTCTACAACGTCATCCCTTCCTACTGCCTCCTGCACATCGTCTGGCGGCTGAACAAGCAGCCGAAGAAGTGATAAGAGGAGGTGGTACCACAAAAAAAGCAACTCGACTATTTCGAGTTGCTTTTTTTGTGGTACCACCAGGATTC
>JAFTEV010000107.1 GCA_017453465.1 Bacteroidaceae bacterium
GACTGCAAAGGTAACCAAAAGGGCTGAAACCTAACAAATGTTTCAGCCCTAAATTTATGCTAATGAAAAAAGTTTAGCGGACAGTAATAGTCCAGATTATAGACTTCAATAGTCCAACCGTCTGCCTCATGTCTTGGGAATGGGATCCTTTCCGCTGTCTCATGCTCATATAGTTCACTCTTCTTATAGATGGAGCGGATGGTGCGAAATACCAAAGTCTCCGGCAGTCCGAACATGTCGGCTATCTCTTCCGTTGTCATCCACACGTCTTTCTCTGGCATGGTTACCTGACCACCATCACTCATTCTGATAATTCCTCTGTTCATGTTCATGCTATTTTGATGTTACCGAATGTCTTATTGAGCTTATCGTCGAGCATCGTCAAGTCCTTGTTGAGTTTCTGGGTCGTGAGTTTAGCGTAAATCTGTGTGGTTACGATGTTGGTATGCCCCAGAACACGGCTCACGCTCTCAATCGGAATACCATTCGACAAAGCCATTGTGGCATACGAATGGCGCCCACAGTGATATGAGATTTGCTTCTCGATACCACATGCTGAAATGACTTTCTTCAGTTTCTTGCACATCGACCAGTAGTTCATCTTGCCGAATACAAGTTTATCTTCTTGCAGATGCTTGTAGCGTTCAATAATCTGCAAGGGAATGTCCATCAACTTCACTTGAAATGGAACTCCCGTCTTATGACGCTTCGAGATAATCCACTTGTCACCGTTCACATCAACGATGTCATCAGTGGTCAGCTCCTTCACGTCCACAAAGCTTAATGCTGTCATAGCCGTGAATACAAAAATGTCTCGGACGAAGGCAAGGTTGGCATCCTCAAACTCGTGGGTGATGACAGTCCTCAGTTCTTCTTCCGTAAGATACTCACGCTCCTTGCAGTTCGGGCTGATATGGAACTGAGCGAACGGATTACGGGGAATCTTGCCATTATAGTGTGCTCTCATCACCACACCCTTCAGCCACATGCAACGCTGCCAGATGGTTCCATTCGCTAATCCTCTATCAGTGCTAAGGTAGGCTGCGAAATCCTTGATGAATTCGGGAGTGAGTTCAAGCATCGACATATCCGTGCGACGATAACGAGATTGGATAAACTCTGCCACATCATTTCTTGATCTCTGCATAGCCCATAAGGTACTGGCAACCCTGTCCTTTCCGACTCGCTTCTTTAGACTGGCGATGTCCTTATCAAAGGCACTCAGCAAAGTCTCATATTCGCTGCCGAATCCTTGAAAGGAATTACGTACCATCTCTGCCGTAACGAATGCCTCACGGTCTGACAGGTGCTGATAATGCTTGATAATCTGCGCCTTGATGTTGTCGAGGTCACGGTTAATCTGCAATGATTCCTTGCTGCGGCCTTTGGCACAGTTGCCTTTCACGTCCCACATCTCCAATGGAATGCTGTGCTTGCAACTGAATTGCGACTGTGTGCCGTTAATGGTTATACGCCCCATGACAGGCACGATGCCGTCCTTCTCCTTACCCTTGTTCACGTAGAACAAAATCTTGAATGTGCTTCTTAACATACTCTTCAATTCTTTTTCGTTTCAGGCTGCAAATATAATACCATTTTTTGAGTTGCTTTTTCGGCAATCCATTGCAGATTGTTGAATCGAAAACCAGTCAGTTTGAACTGCGTCATTCTTCCTTTTTCGTACCCTCGGAATTAGAAAAGTTTAACTCTCAGAAACGGGTTAAACGGGTTACGATTTAGAGACCTAACTCTTGCACCAATCCGCATCAAGTTGCATTTTCACCTCGTTCCTAAATTCCTCGTTTTTCCTCGTATTGCCTTTATTTTACGGTCATTCTGCGTTAATTCTCCAAAATCGCTCGTTTGTTACAACCTTTTTTCGTAACTTTGCAGCCGCTTTTTTATGCAGTCAATTAAGAGATACATATTTATGGCGGCTTGGTGCGTGACGATGATGGCTCTGCCGCTATGTGGTTGGGCACAGGTTTCCGACGATGGCAGGGACAGTCTGCACTATGAGGACGGACTGCGCTTTTCGTTGCTGACCTGCACACCGGGAACGGATGCTTACGCACACTTCGGGCATACAGCTATTTTGGCTGTGGACGAAATAGCCGAAAAGAACGCCGTGTTCAACTACGGCTGTTTCGACGCGAGCCAGGAGCACTTTGTGCTGAACTTCATCAAGGGCGACACCAACTATCAGTTGGATGCCGAGACACTGAAGTTCTTCTTGTGGCGATACAGCGAAACGGGCAACGGTGTGACGGAGCAAGTGCTGAACCTCACAGCCGAAGAAAAGGAAAGGCTGATGAAGCTGCTGCTGGAGAATGTGCGCCCCGAAAACCAGACCTATCTGTACAACTGGCTATATGATAATTGTACGGAGCGCGCACGCGACATCATTGAACAGGCTGTGGACGGTAAGGTGGTCTATGAACGGAGGGAACGCACTGTCACTGTGCGCGAGATGCTACACGAAAAGATGGAAAACTCGCCTTGGCTCAGACTCGGCATCGACCTGCTGCTGGGACAGGAGATTGACCAGCCTGCTCCACGCAGGACGCAAATGTTCATCCCCAACTATTTTCAGGCAGAAATAGACTCGGCATACATCGTGGGCATTGACGGCACACGCCGCCCGCTGGTGAAAGAAACAAATCAGCTGCTGGAAGACAAGAATCAGGAAACGGCCAGTCCGCTCTCGCCCCTTGTGGTGTTTTCGCTGCTGCTGGCCGTGACTGTGTGCATTTCGGTCATAGACTGGAGACGGAGAAAGCTGCTGGTGGGCTACGATGTGGTGCTGCACTGTGCGCAAGGCGTGGCGGGCATCATCATTGCCTACCTGTTCTGCTGCAGCAAGCATCCCGCTGTGGATAGCAACTGGCAGGTAGTGCTGTTCAATCCGCTGGCGTTGTGCTATGCCGTGTGGCTGGTCTTCTGCAAAGTAAAGAAGAGGAAGAACCGTTTGGCTGCTGTCAATTTGGCAGTATGCGGCGTGTTTGTGGTGCTGATGCTGACAGTGAAACAGGTGTTCAACCCCGCCGTCTATCTGATGGCACTGATTTTGATGATACGCGGCGTTGTTTCGGTGAGAGTTTATAGTTTATAGACTCTGCAGTAACTTCTCTAAACTCTAAACGTTAAACTCTCATCGTTACAGAATAACCGCAAAACCGTAAAACCATGAACAAAAGGCAACTTGCTACCTCCATTGTGGTGTATGCAGCTTTCGTGAACGCGATGGCTCAGGTGACTGCATTGCAGACACCTCGGCTGGTTGTTGGCATCACCATCGACCAGTTGCGCACTGACTACCTGGAGGCTTTCGCACCGCTCTATGGCGATGGCGGATTCAAGAAGTTGCTGGCCATGGGACAGGTGTATAGCAATGTGCAGTATGCCTCGAAAGATGTTGACCGCGCTTCGGCCATGGCTTCCATCGTGACAGGCTCTGTACCTTACAACCATGGCATCATCGGTGAGGACTGGATGAACCGTGCATCGCTTCAGCCCATGCACTGTGTGGACGATGTGGACTACAGGGGAGTAAACACGCCCGACTGCAGTTCGCCCAAGAACCTGCTTGTCTCCACCATTGGCGACGAACTGAAGGTGGCCACCGAAGGCAAGGGCATCGTCTTCTCCGTGGCACCCAACAAGGAGGAAGCAATCTTGGCTGCCGGCCATGCTTCAGACTGGGCCATGTGGATTGACAGCTACAGCGGACACTGGGCTGGCACCACCTACTATGGTTCTGCTCCGTCGTGGTTCAAGCACCTCGACAACGTGACGAACCTACAGCGGCGCATTTCGGAACTGGAATGGAAACCAGCCAATGAATACATCGGTACATATAATTACTACTTGGCAGCCCAGCAGAAGTCTTTTTCACACACATTCGACAAGAATCGGGGCATCCGCCAATTCAAACGCTCTGCACTGGTCAACGAGGAAATCACCCGTGCGGCAAACTTCTGCCTCAACAGCGGACTGGGAGGACTCGATGACATCACCGACTTTGTTTCGCTCTGCTACTACGCTGGCAACTGGGACGGCAAGTCACTGTCGGAGACCACGACCGAACTGCAAGACACCTACAAACGGCTCGATGCAGAGATAGAGAAACTGCTGAAGACCATCGATCAGCTGGTGGGACTGGACAAGACACTTATCTACCTCACCTCTACTGGCTACGAGACGCACACCGACAACACTGCGCTGTCGAAGTACAAGATTCCCACAGGCAATTTTTCCCTGAACCGCTGTGCCGCCCTGCTCAACATATACCTGGTGGCCATGTATGGCAATGGGCAATACGTAGAAGCCTACTACAACAATCAGATATACCTAAACCACAAATTCATTGAGCAAAAACAGCTGAAGCTCTCCGAAGTGCTGGCACACTGCGAAGACTTTCTGTTCCAGTTTTCAGGCGTGCGCGATGTCTATACTTCCACACGGATGACGCAGGGAGCCTGGACACCAGGCATCAGCAGTGTGCGCAATGGCTACAACCCCAAATGTTCGGGCGACATCACCATACAGGTGGTGCCAGGCTGGAACCTCGTCAACGAAGAGCGAGGCAGCAGCAAGATGCAGCGAGACTCATTTTTTGAGTTCCCGCTGATTTTCTTTGGCTACAATCTGGAACCCAAGAAGGTTTCGACACCTGTCACTGTGGACTGCATTGCTCCGACCATTGCCCACCACATCAGAATCAGAGCACCTAATGGTTGCAGTTCTGCACCGCTTTTCTGATTTTCCAAAACATAAACTAAAAACGAATCAATAAAAAAGAACTATATATGGCATTTTCATTAAACGCTTTTCTTAGCAGCATCTTCGGCAACAAAGCCAGCCGCGACATCAAGGAGATTCGCCCCATCGTGGACAAGGTGCTTGCTATCGAACCCTCCATCAAAAGTTTGTCAAACGACGAACTGCGTGCAAAAACCGACGAAATCAAGGCACAGCTGCAAGAGGGAGTGAAAGACCTCCGCGAAAAGATTGCCCAGCTGAACGCAAAGATTGAAGAGACCGACATCGACCAGCGCAAGCCCATCTTCGACGAAATAGACAAGGTGGAGGAGCAGATTCTGGAACGCTTTGAAGAGGGTCTGAACGAGGTGCTCCCCACGGTGTATGCCATCGTGAAGGACACAGCCCGCCGTTTTGCCGAAAGCGGCGACGAGGGCGTGGTGGTCACAGCCACCGACTTCGACCGTCAGCTGGCTGGCGAAGGACGCGACTTCCTCGACATCGACGGCGACAAGGCCATCTGGCACAACCACTGGATGGCTGGCGGCAACGACACAGTGTGGAACATGATTCACTACGACGTGCAACTCTTCGGCGGTATCGTGCTACACCAAGGCAAGATTGCAGAAATGGCAACGGGTGAAGGTAAGACCCTCGTGGCCACCCTGCCCGTGTTCCTCAATGCCCTGACCCGCAACGGCGTGCACGTAGTCACCGTGAACGACTATCTGGCCAAGCGCGACTCGGAGTGGATGGGGCCGCTCTACATGTTCCACGGCCTCTCGGTAGATTGCATCGACAAGCACCAGCCCAACAGCGAAGCACGTCGCCGTGCCTATCAAGCAGACATCACTTTCGGCACCAACAACGAATTTGGTTTCGACTACCTGCGCGACAATATGGCCATGAAGCCCGAAGACCTCGTGCAGCGTCAGCACAACTTTGCCATTGTCGATGAGGTGGACTCCGTGCTCATCGACGATGCACGTACACCTCTTATTATTAGTGGTCCTGTGCCCAAGGGTGACGACCAGATGTTTGAGCAGTACTGCCCCATCGTGGAACAACTGGTCGAAGCACAACGCCGCCTTACACAGAACTACCTCAGCGAGGCCAAGAAACTCATTGAGAGCGAAAACAAGGACGACGTGACAGCTGGCTTCCTCAGCCTGTTCCGTGCCTACAAGGGTATGCCCAAGAACAACGCCCTCGTGAAATACCTCTCACAGCCAGGCATCAAGACGGGACTCCTGCAGACCGAGGAAATCTACATGGAGAACAACAACCGCCGTATGCCCGAAGCCACCGACCCGCTCTTCTTCGTAGTTGACGAGAAGCAGAAGTCCGTGGAGATGACCGACAAGGGCAACCAGCTCATTGCAAACATCGTGAAGGACGACCAGTTCTTCGTACTGCCCGACATCACCTCCCAACTCTCCCAGCTGGAGAACGAACCCCTCAGCGACGAAGAGCGTCTGGCCAAGAAAGACGCACTCATGCAGGACTATGCCGTGAAAGCAGAGCGTGTACACACCATTCAGCAACTGCTCAAGGCTTACACCATGTTCGTCAAGGACGATGACTACGTGGTCATGGACGGCGAAGTGAAGATTGTGGACGAACAGACGGGCCGCATCATGGAAGGTCGCCGCTGGAGCGACGGACTCCACCAGGCCGTAGAAGCCAAGGAGCGCGTAAAGGTGGAAGCCGCCACACAGACCTTTGCCACCATCACCCTGCAGAACTACTTCCGCATGTACCACAAGTTAGCAGGTATGACGGGTACAGCCATCACCGAGGCTGGCGAATTCTGGGACATCTACAAGCTCGATGTCGTAGAGATTCCCACCAACCGCCCCATTGCCCGCAACGACATGAACGACCGCGTCTATAAGACCAACCGCGAGAAGTACAAGGCCGTCATCGAAGAGATAGAGAAAATGGTGAAGGCTGGCCGTCCTGTGCTGGTAGGTACAACCTCGGTGGAAATCTCCGAAATGCTCTCCAAGATGCTCCAGCTGCGCCACATCGAACACAACGTGCTCAATGCCAAGCTACACCAGAAAGAAGCCGACATCGTGGCACAAGCCGGTCAGCGCAGCATCGTGACCATCGCCACCAACATGGCAGGCCGTGGTACCGACATCAAGCTCAGCGATGAAGTGAAGGCCGCAGGCGGTCTGGCCATCATCGGCACAGAGCGTCACGAAAGCCGCCGTGTGGATCGCCAGCTGCGCGGACGTTCCGGTCGTCAGGGCGACCCCGGCTCCAGCGTCTTCTACGTTTCGCTCGAAGACAAACTCATGCGCCTCTTTGCCAGCGACCGCATCTCGAAAATCATGGACAAACTAGGCTTCGAAGAAGGCGAAATGATTGAGCACCCCATGATTAACCGCAGCATCGAGCGTGCACAGAAGAAGGTGGAAGAAAACAACTTCGGCATCCGCAAACGCTTGCTCGAATACGACGACGTGATGAACAAGCAACGCAAAGTCATCTACGAGCGTCGCCGCCACGCCCTCATGGGCCAGCGCATCGGCATGGACATCTCCAACATGATTTGGGACCGCGTGCTCCACATCATGGACGGCAACGACTACGAAGGTTGCAAGGAAGACTTCCTGAAAATCTTCGCCATGGAAGTGCCCTTCACAGCAGAGCAATACGAAAACGAAAACCGCCAGAAGCTGGAAGACAAGACCTTCGACGATGTGATGTCACACTTCAAGGAGCGCACTGCCCGCATTGCATCCATGGCCTACCCCACCATCAAGCGCGTCTATGAAGAAGCCGGACACATGTACGAAAACATCCTCGTCCCCATCAGCGACGGGCGCGGCATCTACCAAATCAGCGTGCCACTGAAGGAATGCTACGAGACGGAAGCCAAGTCTATCCTCATCGCCTTCGAGAAAATCGTACTGCTCCACACCATCGACGAAGCCTGGAAAGAAAACCTGCGCGCACTCGACGAACTCAAGCAGTCCGTGCAGAACGCCAGCTACGAACAGAAAGACCCGCTGCTCATCTTCAAGCTGGAGTCCGTCACACTCTTCGACAACATGGTCAACGAAATCAACGACCGCACCATCTCCACACTGATGCGCTGCTCCATCCCCATCGCCGAACCCGAAGAAGTGAAACAGGCACCTGCACAAATGCCACAGGCACCACGCCAGCAACTCACCGAATCGAAGCAGAACCTCGACGAACCGCAGCAGAACCTCGCACAGAGCGACCCCGCACAACGAGCAGCCGCACAACAGGACACACGCCAGCGACAGCCCATGCAGCCCGTCGTCAACACCGCCCCCAAGATTGGACGCAACGACCCGTGCCCCTGCGGAAGCGGTAAAAAATACAAAAACTGCCACGGCAGAGGACTCTGACGAAACACACATTATTTATATATAAAGAATGCCCAAAGTACGTGCTTTGGGCATTCTTTTTTCCACGACAAGCCCAAAAATTGACATAAAACAAAAAAATACCTCAAAAAGTTTTGCCCATATTAAATGTTTTTCATACTTTTGCCACCGCAAAACCAAAAAAAACACAAAAATACATGAAAGAAACGATTCTTGTGACTGGTGGAACAGGCTTCATCGGCTCACATACAACAGTAGAACTTCAGCAGGCAGGCTACGACGTAGTCATCGTGGACAACCTCTCCAACTCAAACGCAAACGTCGTTGACGGCATCGAAAAAATCACAGGCATCCGCCCAGCCTTCGAGCAAGTGGACCTGAACGACTTCGACAAAGTAGAAGCTGTCTTCAAGAAATACTCCATCAAAGGAATCATCCACTTCGCAGCATCCAAGGCAGTAGGCGAATCAGTAGAAAAGCCATTGCTCTACTACCGCAACAACCTCAACTCCCTGATGAACGTGCTCGAACTCATGCCCAAATACGGAGCAAAAGGCATCATCTTCTCATCATCCTGCACCGTATATGGACAGCCCACCGACGAAAACCTGCCTGTCACCGAACAGGCACCCATCCAGAAGGCACTCTCGCCATACGGAAACACTAAGCAGATCAACGAGGAAATCATTCAGGACTACATCCACTCTGGCGCACCCATCAAGTCCATCATCCTCCGCTACTTCAACCCCATCGGTGCACACCCCACAGCCCTCATCGGCGAACTCCCCAACGGCGTGCCCATGAACCTCATACCATTCGTTACCCAGACAGCCATCGGCATCCGCAAACAGCTGAAGATTTTCGGTAACGACTACAACACCCCCGACAAGACTTGCATCCGCGACTACATCTACGTAGTTGACCTCGCCAAGGCTCACGTGAAAGCCATGACCCGCGTGCTCGACCAGGAAACCGACCCCGTCGAAGTATTCAACATCGGCACTGGCCACGGCTACTCCACCCTCGAAATCGTAGAAGGATTCGAGCGTGCCACAGGCGTAAAACTCCCCTGGGAATACGCACCACGCCGCGAGGGTGACATCGAAGCCATCTGGGGCAACGTTGACAAAGCAAACAAAGTGCTCGGCTGGTCTGCCGACACACCACTCGACGACATTCTCCGCTCTGCATGGAACTGGCAAAAGAAGCTCCGTGAAGACGGTATCCAATAAGCAGCAACCCCATAACTACATTCTATATATGTAGTTTTGTC
>JAFTEV010000108.1 GCA_017453465.1 Bacteroidaceae bacterium
CTTATGACGAATGAGCAATCAGCCTTATTCCACTTCCTTGATGTTGTTAACGAATGCAAAGATATAAATTATAATTGAATATACAATGAGTAAAGGCGGCTACCTGGCGATGGAGCGCAACAAATTTGTCAGCCGCCGCAATAAGACTTTCTGCTCGAAGCTGTATGTACGGAATCCCCGCTACTACATCCCCGATGGCACCTACGACCATCTGAACATCATTGAGATGTGGGCTGGCGGGCCAGAGCCACCAGCCGACGAGAAAATCTCGGTCGTTGCCACCGACATGATTATCCCCAAAAAAGTGAATAAGTATCAGCCGCTGGAACTGAAGTAAGCCCATGAAAAAGATTTTAGTGACGTTGATGGCCATCGCGCTGACGATAACAGCACAGGCAGAGAGAGACACGATTAGCGTGTCGAAGTTTACGGCGATTTACCGCTATGAGTGTAAAACTACTGATGCTGACGGACAACCAGTGACAGACTCGATGTACATTGCCGTGCAGACATCAGGCGGCATCACGAAGAGCTTCCCTTACGCAGAGTACGACAGACAGAAGAAGGGTGGCTCGCGCATAGCTGACGGCTATCTGACTGCCCAGATGCACATGGGCACCATCTTCACGAACTATCCCGACGGAAGAATCACAACGCAAGAGATGCTCTATCCGTATCATTACATGACAGACGAGCCATTGGAAAAGCAGAACTGGACACTGACGAATGTACAGGACACCATCTGCGGCTATGCCAGCCTGTCGGCCACGGCTAAATATCACGGACTGACTTGGAACGTGTACTATACGGAGGAAGTGCCAGCCAGTATCGGACCGTGGAAGTTGGGAGGCTTGCCTGGTCTCATCACGATGGCTACCGATGCCAAGGGCATACATACCTTTACGCTTTATGGCTTTCATCAGGAGGACACGCCAATCATATTTGCCCAATACATCACGTGGATTGTCCCCGACGGGCGGGGCAAATTCGCAGCCCAGCGAGTGGATTACCAAGAGATGAAAGCCTCCAAATTCCTTGCATACAAGAAGAAGGTACTGGGTAATAGTCGCTACGTGAAGAATCCCACTTACTATGCACCCGACCCCATGAAAGCATTCGGGTATGTGGAGAATAGTTTTAATTCTGCTGGCGATAATGTTAGGAGTGTAGCAGGAGTAGTCATCGTTTCCAATCCTCACCAGTATCAACCTTTAGAACTGAAATAAGTGGGATGCAACGACTCCTATACATTATATTATATGTGGTGCTGGCAGCGTCGGCATCGGCACAGGTGCGAGTGACGGGGCGGGTGATAGACCGGCAGAACAAGCCCGTGAGTGACGTGATTGTGAAACTGGTGAGTGGGAGTAAAACTCTGGCGTTCACCAGCAGCAACGCGAAGGGTGAGTATGCGCTGGAATTGAAGAGTGCGCCCAGTGGAGAGGTGACGCTGCAGTTCACCCACATCAGCTATGAAAAGGAGTCGGAAAGATTATTGCTGAAGGAGAAGGTAACGAAGGTGGACATGATTCTCACTCCGAAGAGCATCAGCCTGAAGGAGGTGACGGTGAAGCCCGATCCACTGTGGCAGAGGGGCGACACGCTGACGCACAACCTTGCGTCGTTTCTCGGTAAGGGCGACGTGACGCTGGAGGACGGACTGAAGCGGTTGCCGGGAGTCGATGTGGCGAAAAGCGGTGCCATCAGTTACATGGGCAAGCCCATTTCGCAGTTCAACATCGAGGGACTGGATATGCTGGGCGGCAAGTACAACTTGGCAACACGGAACATTCCTGCAGACTATGTGACGCAAGTAGAGATTGTGCGTAACCACCACAGCCGACGGGTAGAGAAGGACGTGCCGAGCAACGAGGTGTCGATGAACATCCGGCTGTCGAAGAAGGCGAAGCTGAAGCCGTTCGGACAGGAAGAGGCGGGCGCTGGATATATGGAGGACGGGAACGATAGGCTCCAAGCCCTGCTCGGCGTGACGGGCATGATGTTCACCGACAAGTTCCAGACCATCTGCTCGCTGAAGGGCGGCAACTACAAGAGCTTCGCACGGGCCGACATGATAGACCATTTCGGCGGCTCGGACGTGACGACACCCGCCACCAGTCTATTCGGCGGCTTCGACGGTGGTGCGCCGCCACAGGGCGAATATCTCTACCAGCGTAACGGCATGGCGACGCTCAACGGCATCCATAAGCTGGACTCGGCCACGACAGTGAAGGTGAATGCCGACTACAGCTACCACCGCGCCACGCACGACATCAGCCAGAGCAGCACGTATCTGACTGGCACGGGCGACTACGTGACCGTGAGCGAACAGACCTCGCCGCTGACGAAGGTGCATCTGCCCAAGCTGACGATGAACTATCTGAAGAACGCCGACCGCGTGTATCTCAGCGAGACGTTTGTGCTGAAGGGGAAGTTTGAGCAAAATGAGGGGGATGTCAATGCTAACGGTGCAATGGTGGAGCAGCGAAGGAAGACATCTTCGTTTGAGGTGGGCAACGACCTGTTCTGGATGGGCAGGACGGAGAAGGGCACTCGCCGACACGTCAATGCGTCGGTATCGTTCAAAAGGACTCCGACATTGCGCTTGTCTTTCGTGAACGACGGACAGGGCTACGGGCAGACGGCGCAGTCATCGACGCTCTCGATGAACGTCGGCTCGTCGTTCAACATCCCCATCGGCAAGGTGTTCCGGCTCAGTCTGCCCGTCAGGGTGAGCGCGATGTATGACGATGTGGAAACAAACCGCGTGGCGACGGGGGAAACTAATCATATCAAAGGCTGGTCATTCACGCCCGGCGTCAATCCCGGCTTCGAGATTCATTCGCGCAACCGTCGTTTTTATTTGAGTGCAGGTCTCGGTGCTGCATTAAAGGGGTTGTACTATAACAAACTCAACTACACCAAGCCCGTGCTCAATCCCTCAATGGGCATCAACTACACCTTCTCGGCCAACAGCAAGCTACAGTTCTCGACGGGCTACACGACGCAGATTGGCGACATGATGACACTGCTGACGGAGCCGATGCAAGTCGATTACCGCACGGTGCGTATCTCGTCGGGCATCATTGGCGAGTCGAACGCATGGCACACGTCGGGCGACTGGAAGTGGCAACTGCCCATGCAGTATTTCACTCTGAGCCTTGCCGCCAGCCACAGCGAGGGTAAGCGCAACACGCTCTACTCGCAGAGCGTCAGCAACATAGAAAAGTTACGGGTAGGCGGCGGAACATCGGGAATCATCAGCAATAGTGCCCTGCTGCGCGACACCCGCAGCCGCTCCAGCAACTTCTCCGTTGCCACCACGAAGAACCTCCCGTCACTCTACGCCAAACTGGGTGCAGAGGCCAACTACAGCTTCGGCAACAGCGAACAGGCGGTGAATGAGCAGGTCATCAAGGTGCACACTCTGGGCTACAACCTCCACGGCAATGCCTCCATCACGCCCATACAATGGCTGGAACTGCGCTACGACATCCGCTACGGCCGGTCACGTTCCCGCTACTCCGAGGAAAGCAACACCGTGACCTCGCTCACCCATAGCGGAGCCATCCACGTTTTCCCCATCTCCACCCTCGACCTCTCCTTGGACTATGACCATGTGCGCCGACAAATCACTACCGACACTTACAAGCATACGTCCCTCTTCAATGCCTCGGCCCAGTATAAATGGAAGCGTATCATCCTCCGTCTGGAGCTCACCAATCTCCTGAATCAGCACCACTATGCCTACACCGTCTTCGACGGCATCAACACCTACACCTACGACTACGGCCTCTGTGGTCGCACTGCCATGCTGTACGTCCGTGTATCGCTGCCGAAGAAGAAATGAAGTCGGTTAGCGTCCTACATAAAAGCAGCGTAAGTGTTAAACAATCTTTATTCTCACTCAAGAACATCCCTTTCAGCATATTGCAGGAGCGAACTATGCCGCAGAACGGGCAGCAGGAACAAACTGAGTATGTTACGTATAGAAACCATCTGAACGGTGTAGGCAATGCGTCGCATTCGCATAGGCAATCAAATGCAAACGGTTGCCTACACGAGTGCGATGCATTGCTAACACGATTTAAGAAAGTCCTTGACGTGGCACAAACGAAAGGCTAAAGAAACAGCCCCTGATACACTGTGGCATCAGGGGCTGTTCGTAACTGGTCGTGAATCCGTGGGGGAGCCTATCTCCTGCCGCGTCCGCCACCACCGCCGAAGCCGCGCTGCGGACGGAAGTTGTCCATGCTCTTGGCATTCTCGGTGCCGTTGGCGTTTTTGCCGCCGAAGATGTTCAGCTTGTAGATGACGTGGAACATGGCGTAGCTGTAGATGGCGTTGTACTCGGTGTCGCTGGAGGACATGGCGGTGAGGGCGCGGCTGATGTTGGAACGGTTTTGCAGGATGTCGTTCCACTCGAAACTGAAGGTGAGGGCACGCCCCTTGAGGAAGGAGTAGCTGAGCTTGGCGTTCCACAGGAACTCGTTGGTGTTCATGGCGGCAGTGGAGAATCCACGGCGGCTGCTCTGGCTCACGTCGGTGGTGAAGCTGAGACCGAAGTCGAAGTTGAGGTTCATTTCTGCACCATAGGAGAAGTTCCAGGTGTCGAGGTTGCTGTTGCTTACCACGTTATTGCGCGAGTGGTTGTAGTTCATGTTGCCGTTGGCACTGATTTCAAACCACTCCTTGCGGAAGCCGAAGGACAGTCGCTGGTTGACTCCCAGCTGGTTGGTTTTCGACTCTTCTTCGGTATATTGCTTGGGGTCGAGGTAGCTGACCTGGTGGTTGTAGTTGAGCATGGTGAAGGAGTTCACCGTGAAGTATTTCTTCTCGCCCAGCCCACGGTTGAAACCGAAGCCGAGGTAGCTGTTCCAGTTGCCGTTGATGTTTTCGGGCATGGTGGTGCGGACACCTGTGTCGGGGTTGTAGCTGGTGCGGTTGCTGATGCTGTTTTGTGTCAGCCCCACGCCACCGAAGGCGAAGATGCCCTGCTGGAGGTCGGCATTGTAAGTGTTGAAGTTCAGCCGCATGTTGTGATTGAAGGAGGGTTTCAGCCCTGGGTTACCCTTCGAGATGTTGAGGGGGTCGGAGTCGTCGGTTATGTCAAGCAGGTTGGTCATGGAGGGCTGGTTGGTGCGTCCGCGATACCAAATGCGGAACTGGGTCGGCTTGTCGAAGTCGTACTTGAAGTCGAGGCTGGGAGCGACGTTATAGACGGTGCGCTTCACTTCGGGGTATTCCTTGCCCATGTACTTGTAGTTAAGTGTGGAGTGCTGGGGCAGGAAGTCAACGCCAAAGCTGAGGTTGTACTGGTCGCCTACCTTGCGGAAGCTGATGCTCGCCGTGTGGTTGTAGTTACGATATTCGGAGTATTGCGAAAGGCGGTTGGCCACACTGTCGGTGTAGTGGTCGGCGTTGGAGGGATAGAGCTGAAGCATGGCGTCGAGCGCACCGGCCACGTCGTAGCGGTGGCTCTGCAGGGCGTTCTGCAAGGCATAGTATTGCACTACGTCGTTGGCCCAGACGTTGGCCTCGCGGTCGTTCTTGGAGTAGCTGTAGTTGAAGCGGTAGCTGAACTGCAGATAGGTCTTATAGGCTATGGGTTCGGAGTAGGTGACTTGCAGGGCGTAGTTGCGCGACTCGGCTGGCGTGGCGTAGTAGCGGTTGTTGCTTGTGGTTGTACCTGTCTTGTGGTAGCCGATGTTGGCTGCGGAGAGTTGTTTGCTCTGCGAGTCGGAGAAGCCGCCCGTGGCGCGGAAGGTGAGGTTGCGCCCAGCGGTGCCAAACTTGCGGTTGGCCTGCAGTTCGCCGTTGAATCCCTTGCTGTTGCTGTAGGTCTGCTGGGTGCTGGCGTTGGTGTTGACGATGAGGTTGAAGAGGGTGTCGGTGTTGAGTAGCACGCCCTTCTCGGCATACGTCAGCGGGTCTTGGCTCATGGCGGAGTAGAGGTCGGGATTGTCGTTGAAGGTGGCACGGCGGCTGCTGCCGAAGCCCCGGTTGCGCGAGTAGTTGGCACTGGGGCGGAAGATGATGTTGGTCATGGTGTCGGGCTTCCACTCAAAGCGCAGGTCGAGGTTGACGGAGATGTTGCTCGACTTGTTGATGCTCTCCGAGCGGGTGAAGGCTCCTGTCTGGGTGACGAAGTTCTGCACGCTGGACTTGTTCTGCGTGTCGGAGCCACTGTATCGCATCCGCACGTTACCGCCTGTCTCCAGTCCGTCGGTGACGGTGGCGAAGTTGAAGCCCAAGTCTTTGTATGCCTGGAGTCCGTTGCCGCCCCAGCCCCAGCCACGTCCGCCGCCACCGCCAAAGCCACGGTCGCCTGTGTTGTTGGCAGAACCGATGAGGGTGTACTGTCGGGTGTCGGAGAATCGGCTGAGCATGAGTTTCTCGGTGTAGCGTCGCTCGGTGCCAAGAGCCAAGTCGATGTTGCCAAACCAGCCCTGGTTCATGCCCTTCTTGATGGTGAGGTCGAGCACGGTTTCTTCCTCGCCGTCGTCGATACCTGTGACGCGGGCGAGGTCGCTCTTACGGTCATACGACTTGATTTTATCGACAATCTTGGTGGGGATGTTCTTCAGGGCGAGGTTCTTGTCGTTGAGGAAGAACTCCTTGCCATCGACCAGAATCTTGGTAACGGTCTTGCCATTGATGGTGATGTTGCCGTCAGCATCAATCTCGGCTCCGGGGAGCTTCTTCACCAGTTCTTCGAGGGCCGAGCCTTCGGATGTGCGGAAGGCTGAGGCGTTGAACACCAGCGAGTCGCCGCTGACTTGCACCTGTGCGGCATTGGCACTGACTACGGCTTCCTTCAGCATACGGGTGTCGTCGGTCAGGGTGATGTAGCCCACGCTGACGTTCTTTTCCTTCTTGCTGGTGAGGTCAAGGGGCAGGACGTGGTCGTTGTAGCCCACGAAGGTCACCTTGAGGGCGTACTTGCCTTTCTTCACGTTCTGGATGTTGAATGCGCCCTTCAGGTCGGTGGCTGCACCTGTCACCATCGTGCTGTCGGGCAGGGAGAGGATGCGCACGGTGGCCGAGGGGATGGGCTCGTTGGTGCCTTTTTCCATCACAATGCCCGAAACGTTGAATTTGCTCTGAGCCTGGGACAAGATGGAGAGTGCACAGCACAGCAGCAAGAGTAGAGATTTTTTCATTGGAGTTTGAGATTAAGATGTCGTGTAAAGATTGTCAAAAAAACAAGTCTTTTCGCCTGTTTATGCTTTTTTTGACGACAAAGTTACGCATTCGTTTAATTTCGGGTAGGTAGTTTTCAAAAACATGTGTAATTTTGCAACAAAATTTATGATATGGAAACTCATATTAACTCCGTGAAGGCTTGGTTTTTAGCCGCACGCCCAAAAACATTGGCTGGAGCAGCCGCACCTGTGCTGGTGGGTGCTGCTGTGGCTTGGCACGAGGTTTTTTCTCTGGCTTTTTGGTCCTACATTGCCAGCACAGAAGAGGAGATTCGGCAGAACTGGGGCATTGACATGGCGGACATCCTCCTCTTTTTCCTTGGTCCCACACTGCTTTGCCTGCTCTTTGCCTTAGTGATGCAGGTGGACGCAAACTTCATCAACGACTACTTTGACTTCAAGCGGGGCACAGACCGTGCTGACCGTCTGGGGCCAGAACGCGCCTGCGCTCAGGGGTGGATTAGTCCTGGTGCCATGCGCTGGGGCATTGGCATCACGACGGCGTTGGGTTGCATCATCGGGCTGCTGATTCTGGTCTGGAGTGCCTTCATCACAGATTCCTTTCCGTGGGGGGTGCTCGGTGCTGGCGTATGTTGCGTGGTGTTCTGTTTCCTCTACACCACTCACCTGAGCTATGTGGGGCTGGGCGATATGCTGGTGGTGGTGTTCTTCGGCATTGTGCCCGTAGGCTTCACGGCGTATGTCGCTACTGGAGAAAACTGGTCGGTAACACTCATTTTGGCAGGCATCTGCATGGGACTAGCCACCGACAATCTGCTCATGGTGAACAATTATCGTGACCGCCACGAAGACAAGATGTCGGGCAAACGCACCATCGTGGTACACATTATTAATATATATGGCGAGGAAAAAGGGACTGACATTGCCCGGCAGATATACCTGTGGCTGGGCATTGCAGCCGCTGTCCTGGCCGCTGTGGTCATCCACCTCGCAGACACCCCGCTGGCCAGTTTGCTCATGCTGATTTACCAGGTGCTCCATATACAGACTTACCGCAAATTGTGCACACTGGAGGGCAAGGAACTCAACCTTGTGCTGGGCGCAACAGCACGCAACATTTTCATCTTTGGCTTGCTGCTGGCCGTGGGCATTGCGTGTTAACGACCATTTTTAGGGAGAAAGCGCGAGAGCCACGGGGCTTTTTTCCCTGCTTTCCGCCACTTTTTTCAAAAAGTTATGCGTGAAAGGTTTTGTATTTAAAATAAATTATGTACCTTTGCAACCGCAAATCACTAAAAAACATACTAAAAACTATGACAAAAGCAGAAATTGTTGCTAACATTAGCAAAGAAACAGGTATTGAGAGCAAGAAGGTTCTTGCAGTTGTAGAAGCTCTCATGGTTACAATCAAAGACACAATTGCAAATGATGAAGATATTTTCCTCCGTGGCTTCGGCACATTCACTACAAAGACCCGCAAGGAAAAGATTGGCCGTCTCATCAAGGAGAACAAGTCTGTTATCGTACCTGAACACAAGATTCCTTACTTCAAGCCAGCCGACGTATTCAAAGATGCTCTGCTGAAGTAAGAAGTCCACAATTTGAAAATTAAAAGTTAAAAGTTAAAA
>JAFTEV010000017.1 GCA_017453465.1 Bacteroidaceae bacterium
CAGAGCGGATGAATGGAGCTATTCAGGAAATCAGAACCATTGGCAGAGGCTATGCTACGGCCAAGCGCTTTAGGACTGCAATACTGTTCTTCTATGGAGACTTGGATTTGTACTAACCAACACAAAATCTCGTAGAACCCAAATCCTGATGCAAGATAAACAACAAGAGAGGTTCCAATAACAACAAAGATGTCTGCCCCCTTTATGTGTTGTATAGCTTCTTGCACCTCTTTCCCCAGATATTCCCCAAAACATACAATGTAAGGACGGAGTTGCGAACCATCAGGTGCTTTATCCCCTAAGCGAATAGGTACATCAAGCGGATAGTCCTTTATGTTTTCCGATGCAATGCGATTATGAGAAGAAGTCACTTTTGTCAATTCGCCATGTAAATGGATAACATGACTGCTACCAGCACGTTCATGCAGATTATCCACATTTTGTGTAACAATCGTCACATCGTGCATTTTTTCTAAATCAGCCAAGACCTTATGTGCATGATTAGGTTCAACTTCAAGCAGCCTCTTCCGACGATGATTGTAGAAATCAAGCACAGCCTGTGGATTTTCCTCAAAACCTGCTACACTTGCCAATTTCTTAACATCAACACTGTTCCACAAACCATCAACATCACGAAAAGTTGATAGCCCACTTTCCTTGCTAATTCCTGCACCTGTAAAAAACACCAGTCTCTGCCTCAACATATACCATTCACGTTTTTAGTTGATAGAAACCGTGCGGAGGCGTTCCACTTCCTCGCGCAGGGTTTGGATTTCTTGTGCTTGTCGTTGGATGATTTCCTTTTGTGTGGTGCGTTGTTCCAGGCGGGCAGCGGTCATGCGCTCGCGGATGCCGCCATTCTCGGTGAAGTCGCGGTCTTTTTGTTCGATGTATTTGGCCATGGCGGAATCGACTTGGTGACAAAGGCAGATGGCCATGTTTGCCAGTTCTTCGTCGTTCATCTTGGCGAGGAGTGGTTCATAGTCGGCGTACTTGCTGTGGAATTTGCAGAAGTCGTGCAGACGGTCGAAACGGGGATTGGTGCCGAACCACTCAGAGAGTCCTTTCCGTTTGAGGTAGTCCAGATAGTCTTCTTGCAGTTCGCGGTTACTACCGCGTGCGATGCCCAGGAGTTTCAGCTCTACCTCGGTGGAGGTTTGGCCGTCGCTGCTGCCTTCCACGATGTTTTGTTTGGTGCTGCGGGCTGCCTGAATCATCTGGTCAACCGTGCGGTCGCCGTATGGGGGTAGGTAGCGGCGGCAAAAGATTTGAGTCAGCTGGTAGAGCACATCGCTGCGCTGATAGAAGCGAAGCTCGGTATAGACAACGGCTTTGCGCAGGACGCTGGGGGTGCCGTCGGCGTAGTGGCGGAGGACGGGGCGTTTTGCGGGGTAGGCGGAATGGCTGGATTGACCGGAATGACCGGATTGGCCGGAATATCCGGGGTTTCCGGTGTTTTGAGAAAGCCCGGAAGTTCCGGGCTTTCTGTTGGTGTTGCTAGTATCCATGCTGTTCATTTTCATTTGATGGGCGAAACGATGTAAGTATAGGTGTAGTCCTTATACTCCATGCAGTATTCGCGGCGGGGCCAGGCACCCCAGGAGTTCACACAGCCGACACCCATGGAGCGGGCAGAGATGTGAACATCGTTGAAAGGCTCTGCGATGAGGTCACCGCTGTGGAACTGCCGCTTTTCGCGTGTGGGCTGCAAGTCCTTCTCGGTGTATTCCAGGGCTTGACACTCCAGGGGGTCGGTGCCTTCAAAGCGGAGGCCAATGCCTTGCTTGTTGGTCATCTGCCAGTAGCGCACCCCACACTTTGTGCCGCTCTCCTGCGGACGAATGTAGGGATAATACTGCTCGGCCACAGTCTGCTTCCAGACGGCAAGGCTCTCGGAGTTCTGGCGGTCAATGTAGTTTTCGCGTGGACCCTTGCCGTAGTATTCTATCTGGTCGAACTGCTTCTTGAGCTGGAGGTTCATGCCGAAGCGCAGCGGCTGTGGCTTGTCCTTCTTGTCACCGCTGACGGTCATGGCCTGTGTGACGATGAGCTTGCCACAAGGTGTCATGGTGTAAGTCAGCTTCAGCTGAGCGTCGAGGTTCTTGATGTCATACTCGGCTGTAGCCACCACATTCTGGCCGTCCTGCTTGATGTCGAAAGACTTCTTCTCCAGGCGCGGATTCTGCCAGGCACTGAGACGGTTCTGCATTCCTGCACCATAGTCGTTGTCGGTGGGAGCACGCCAGAAGTCGGGCACCAGCTGGCTGTCGTCCTGAGTGACCTGCTGACCGTTTACGTCAATGTAAGCCACATAGCCAGAGTGCTTGTCGAAAGTAACCTTCATGCCGCCCGCTGAAGCTACAGCAAAGATGGCACGGTCGTCGAGCAGGACTGATTGGTCAGACTTTCCTGCCTTTCCGAGTTGTGGCCAAGCATAGTCCGTGAGCACAAACTCCTCATTGGCTACCACCTCGCCAGCCTTTTGCAGGGCGGTGGAAGCGGCCAGCGTGAACTCAAGGCCGCAAACCAGTTCCTTGCCTTCATACTCCTTGCTCTGCAGGGCCTTGGCCAGGTCGGTAAGGACCACATTGGCACGCTGCTGCGGCTGAATGTTGTACTTGCTCAGCGGTAGTGCACCCGTCAGGATAGTCTTGCCGTCGGCCTTTATCTGATAGTTCAGCACAATGTTGCTCAGGTCGGTGAAGAAGTTCTCATTATATATAGATAATGTGCCGGTAGCCTTGTCGGTCAGCGTGGCCCAGACGTTCTGGTAGCAATACTTGATTTCGTAAGCATGAGGATTGGGCACGCGGTCGGGGCTAATCATACCGTTGCAGTTGAACACATTGTCGCTGGCCGGGAAGCGTCCGAAGTCGCCGCCGTAAGCCCAAATCTGCTTGCCCGTCACCTTTGAGGTGCTGCGCAGACCCTGGTCCACATAGTCCCAGACGTAGCCACCCTGGTAGTTCTTATACTTGCGAATCAAGTCCCAGTACTCCTTCATGCCGCCACCAGAGTTGCCCATCGTGTGGCAATATTCACACTGGATGAGCGGACGCGGGTTGTTCTCGCCGCAGTAGCGTTCACAGTGACCATAGTCGGCATACATGGGGCAGTAGATGTCGGTCTTTCCGTTCTTTCCAGCCTGCTCATACTGGCAGGGGCGCGAGGGGTCGTACTGCTTCACCCAGTCGTAGGCATCCTCGAAGTTCTTGCCGTAGCCAGCTTCGTTGCCCAATGACCAAACCACAATGGAGGGGTGGTTTTTCAGCACGCGCAGGTTGTGCTGCTGACGCTCGGTGTGCATGTCGTGGAAGGCAGGATTCTTGGCCAGCGACTTGTCGCCGTAGCCCATGCCGTGGCTCTCGATGTTAGTCTCGGCTGTGATGTAGATGCCATATTCGTCGCACAGGTCATACCAGCGCGGGTCGTTGGGATAGTGGCAGGTGCGGTCGGCATTCACGTTCAGCTGCTTCATCACCTGAATGTCCTGAATCATGCGTTCCACACTGACCACGTAGCCGCCATCGGGGTCCAGTTCGTGGCGGTCGGCACCCTTGATGAGCACGGGCTGACCGTTCACCAGGAACTGCTGGTCCTTAATCTCCACCTTGCGGAAGCCCACGTTCTGCGGAATACACTCCACCACCCTTTCGCCGTCCATCAGCGTGGCATACAGCTTGTAGAGGTTTGGTGTCTCAGCTGTCCACTTCAGCGGATTCTTCACCGCAAAAGTGTAGTCAGCCTTTCCCGCCTTGTCCAGTTTCACACTTTGAGCAGCCACGGTTGTACCCTTGACATCCTTCAGCGTCAGCTCCACCGTCTTTCCGGCAGCAGCCTCGCCCTGCAAGCGGACGTTCAGCGTGCCATTGGTGTAGTTATCCACAAGGTCGGGCGTAATGAAGATGTCCTCGATATGAGCCGTCGGGCGTGCATAGAGATAAACCTCGCGGGCAATGCCGCAAAGCCGCCAGAAGTCCTGGTCTTCGTTCCACGAACCGTCGCACCAGCGCATCACCTGCATGGCAAAGAGGTTCTCCTTGCCCGGCACGACAAATTTTGTGATGTCGAACTCGGCAGCAACCTTCGAGTCTTCGCTGTAGCCCACATACTTGCCATTGATGTAAAGGCTTACGTTGCTGGTGGCCGAACCGATGTGCATGTAAATCTTCTCTCCCTTCCAGTCGGCTGGCAGGGTGAATGTCTGGCGATAAGAGCCCACATGGTTGCCCTTGTCCTGCACTGTGGGCGGCTCGCCCACCCAGTCGCTGCGCCAGGCATAGTGGTTGTTCACATAGATGGCGTCACCATAGCCGTTCAGTTCCCAGATGCCGGGCACGGGCATGGTGCCCCAGTGGGAGTCGTCATACTTCAGCGTGTAGAAGTCGGTGGGCCGCTCGTTGGCACTCTCCACCCAGTGGAATTTCCACTTGCCCTCTACACTCATGTAGCGGCTCGACTTGGCCTTCACGTTGGCGCGGGGCGACTGGTTCTGCTCGGCCAGTTCCACGCTTTCGTAGGCAAAATAGTTCGACACGTCCGTCTTGCGGTTGTCGGCGTTCTTCACGGGGTCCTGCCACATGGGCACACCCTTCTGGCCGTTGGCCGTGAGAGCCATCAGCAGAACGCCACAGGTCAAAAGACTGTTTTTGTTCATAAAGCAACTGTTTTTATAAATAGGTTAACATAAATGACAATATCGGCACAAAAATACAAACTTTCGTCCGAACCTACAAACTTTATCCCGAAAAAACACATCAAACGAAAAGGAAGAGAAGGTAAAAGGAAGTTAAAGGGAGGTTAAAGGGACGATACAGAAACCCACATTCATCCTTTTTACTCCTCTTTAACTTCCATTCCTCCCTTAGATTTCCTTTCCATTCACCTCCGATTTGTATGAGAAAGGAGACTTGCACCACAGCAAAATTTGAGCGTGTGAAGAACAAAACCACAAACGTCCGCAACGAAAGTTGACGCAACGACGTTGTTTGTAAAAACAACGAGCGATGTTTTTAGAAACAACGGCGTTGTTTTCAAAAACAACGCCGTTGCGTCAACTTTCTATCGGCACATCGAAAATTTAGAATGGGCAAAACGAAAAAAAAGATTGCAAGCGGGGGAACCTCAGAATGCAATCAAGAAAGAATGAGAAGGTGCTTATGGCTGAAAAAGAAAGCATTGAGTGCAGAAGTGCAGCCTTTTGGCCTTCTGATTTCTATAAGCGGAAAGGCGTTATCGGGTGAGAATGTGTTCGTTGTTCAAGAATGAAGATGAAGGATGAAGAATCTTGTAGTCATAGTATGATGGAGCTTTTTCGCCGCAAAGTTAAGTGTTTCAAATTAAAAGCTATCATTCTACAAGTTAAAATTATATGCAAGAGGTGAACTTTCCTATCTGCATAGGCCATACAGCAAGATTTTGCAGCGCAAAGAAACTTTGAGCATGGCACAAAACAGCACTGCACCACTACCGATGTAGCGATGCAGTGCCTGTGTTATGACGATGGCATGAGGGGCAACTTTCGCCCGCCTGCCGTATCATTTAAGATTTAGTTTACCCACTTCACGTAGCAGAAGTCCTGACGGTGTGGCAGGTCGGCGTTCTTGGGGAACATGCGGTATGCCACTTGGAAGGAGCCAGCGGAGGGGATGGTGTGTGTGCCCTCGAAGGTGTAGAGATTGCCTTCGCGCTTCGTCACCTTGAGTTCTTCCACCTGGCTGACGTGCTGCTTGCCGTCTTCATCGCGGTAGAGGGTGACGAGTTCAAAGCCGATGGCATCGTCAAGTCCCTGCTCGTCGATGACGTATTTCACGTTGTATTTCTGACCCGTGAGGATGCTTCCGTTGACCATGTCTTCTTCCTTCTCGAAGCTGACTACGCGGATGCTTTCCCAGCGTGAAGCCACAAGTTCCTTCCATGCAGCGATGTCCTTGGCCTTCTTGTAGTTGTTGGCAAAGAGCTGCTTACGGCGTTCTGCCAATGGGAAGTAGAAGCGAGTGAAGTAGTCGTCGAGCTGACGCTTCATGGTGTAGTCGGGTGCTACCTGAGCGATGGAGTTCTTCACGGTCTGAATCCAGCCTTCGCTGTAGCCCTTGGTACCACGGTCGTAGTAGAGCGGCAGGATGTCGTTCTCAAGCAGAGAGTAGATGGTGGCAGCATCGAGCTGGTCTTGCTGCTCCTGGTTCTGGAAGGTGCGCTTCTCGGTGAGTGCCCATCCTGCGCCTTCGCGGTAGCCTTCAAGCCACCAGCCGTCGAGCACAGAGAGGTTGACAACGCCGTTCATCAGAGCCTTTTCACCCGATGTACCAGAGGCTTCGAGCGGACGTGTCGGCGTGTTCATCCAAATATCTACACCTGTGACAAGGCGGCGAGCCAGCTTCATGTCGTAGTTCTCAAGGAAGATAATCTTTCCGAGGAACTCTGGACGGCGGCTGATTTCGTAGATGCGCTTGATGAGTCCTTGTCCTGCACCGTCGGCGGGGTGTGCCTTACCTGCAAAGAGGAACTGCACAGGATAGTTGGGGTTGTTGACAATCTTGGCCAGACGGTCAAGGTCGGAGAAAAGCAGGTGTGCACGCTTGTAAGTAGCAAAACGGCGTGCAAAGCCAATGGTCAGCGCATTGGGATTAATCTTCTCCAGAATGCTGACAATGCGTGAGGGGTCACCCTGGTTCTTGAGCCAGTCCTCACGGAACTGCTTCTTGATGTAGTCGAAGAGCTTTGTCTTCAGCTTCATGCGTGTTTCCCAGATTTCCTGGTCGGGCACGTTGTAGATGGCTTCCCAAAGCTTGACATTCGACTGGTCGGCCAGATAGCCCTTGTCGAAGTGCTTGCCGTAGAGTGTCTTCCACTCGCTGGCTGTCCATGTAGGCATGTGCACACCGTTGGTGACGTAGCCCACGTTCTTCAGTTCCTCTGGGAAGTAGCCCTTCCAGATGCCGTTGAACATTTCGCGAGAAACCTTGCCGTGAAGCCAGCTTACGCCGTTGACCCAAGAACAAGTGTTGCAAGCGAAAGTGGACATGCAGAAACGCTCGCTCTTGTCGTCAGGATTCACGCGGCCCATGCCCATAAATTCGTCCCAAGTAATGCCGAGACGCTGTGGATACTGGCCGAGGTATTTGCCCATAAGCCCTTCGTCGAAGTAGTCGTGACCAGCGGGCACAGGAGTATGAACGGTATAGAGGGAAGATGTGCGAACCAGCTCCAGTGCCTCGTTGAAGCTGAGACCGCTTTCCACAAATTCGGTGAGTCGCTCCACATTGGCAAGCGCGGCGTGGCCTTCGTTGCAGTGGATGATGTCCTTCTTGATGCCCAGCTTACGGAGCAAGAGCACACCACCGATGCCGAGCAGGACTTCCTGCTTGATGCGGTTTTCCCAGTCGCCGCCATAGAGGGCATGGGTAATGCTGCGGTCGTATTCCGAGTTCATCTCGTTGTCGGTGTCAAGCAGGTAGAGTTTCACACGCCCCACATTGACACGCCAAACCAGCGCATGAACTGTATAGTTGTTGTAGGGAACATCAACGACTACCTGATTGCCTTCCCCGTCAAGCTCACGCTCGATAGGCAGTGTCGGGAACACCTGTGCCTCATACTTGGCAATCTGCTGGCCATCCATCGAAAGTGTCTGTGTAAAGTAACCATAGCGATAGAGGAAACCAACGGCACAGAAGTCGATGTTCGAGTCACTGGCCTCCTTCACGTAGTCGCCAGCCAAGATGCCAAGACCACCAGAGTAGATTTTTAGCACGTGGCTGAGTCCATACTCCATGCAAAGGTAAGCCACAGAGGGACGTTTTGTGTCGGGCTTCACATCCATATAAGCACGGAACTTAGCGTAGATTTCGTTGACACGGGCAACAATCTCCTTGTCGGCAGCCAGAGCTTCGAGTTTTTCGTAGTTCATGCGAGCCAGGAACAGCACGGGGTTCTGTACAGTGTCGTGCCAAAGCTGAGCGTCCATGTCCTGGAAAAGATGGCCCACCTCATTGTTCCACGACCACCACACGTTGTGAGCAATTTCATCCAGCGGCTTGAGTGCAGCAGGTACAGAAGAGCGCACACTGATTTCTCGCCAGTTGGGAGTGTTTGCGTTACTTGCTTGAAGTTTCATGTTCTTTATAAAAATTGTAGAGTTAATAATTACAGTTTAGGTTTTAGTTGTCGTTCATTCTTGCATTGCGATGTTTCAGGGCAAAGTCGTAAGCCTCGTAATAGTAACGAATGAAGTGCTTCCAGAGAGCAGCGTCAGCCACCTTCCCCGCTGCACGCCGAGCGGCAGTGACTTGCGACTTGCCCAACAAAGAGAACTGGAGGATAGTATCCTTGATAGCCTCCGACACTTCCTCGAAGTTATAGTCTGAGCGATGAATCGTCTTCACGCCGTCTTCAATTTCCGATGCACCACCCTTCAGCGAGTTAGCCCACAGGCCGAAACCCGCCAAGTCGGTAGTGATGCAGGGCACATGGAAGGCCACCGACTCAACAGGCGTATATCCCCAAGGCTCATAGTAAGAAGGGAAGACCGTGAGGTCAACGCCAATGAGCAGGTCGTAATAACACTGATTGAAGACACCGTCCGTGCCATCCAGATAGCAAGGCACAAAAATAATCTTCACGTTGTCATGCTCCGCATTGTGGATGTTCAGCCAGTCCATCTGACCCAGCACACGGTCATTCCACGGCTCATGCAGTTCGTGAGTGATGCGCGGATTGGGCAGTGCACCAGCCGTCTTGGTCTGAGGCTTCAGTGCCTGCACAAGGTCTTGGCGAGCCTCCTTCATCCAGGCTGGAACCATGACGAAAGCGAGCACCCGACGCTCAAGACGCTCATCGAAACGCAACCGATTCAGCGCATCCACAAAGACATCAATGCCCTTGTTCCTGTATTCATATCGGCCACCCGTAGCCACAATCAGCGTGTCGTCGTCCAGCTGCGTGCCCATCAACGTGTTGGCCACACGGAGCAAGGAAGCACGAGCCTCCGAGCGAGCCTCATTGAAGGCTTTGGCTGGTGAAGGCACAAAAGCGTTCTCAAAGCCATTCATCAGAATAACGTCTGGCTGCTTAGCCAGCAGCTGCCGACACTCTTTGCCCGTGATTTCGCTGACGGTAGTAAAGCAGTCAACGGCATGAGCCGCACACTTCTCCACAGAATGCTTCGCCTGGACACCCAGTTCATCAGCCATCTGGTCGCCGTTGTAGGCAAACAAGTAGTCATAAAGCGGCTTGCCGTTGCCAGCAATGCTGCGACCCACGGTCGTGGCATGAGTGGTGAAGATGGTAGCCACCTCTGGTACACATTTATTTATATAAAGAGAAGCCAGACAGGTCTGCCATTCGTGAGCCTGAAAAACCACATTGTCGCCCTCCGTCAAACCAAAGTAGCGGACATAGCTCTCCACGGCCTTGCCAGCAGCCCACGAAAAGACGATGCTCTCGCTGTAATCACCATAGGCATGAAGCGAATCCACGCCAAAGTTTTCCCAAGCCCAGCCAAAGATTCTGTCCCTTTCCTCCATGAAAGGAGCAAAATCCACCAAGATGGCAATAGGCTCGCCAGGAATGTTCCAGCGACCCACGCGGAGGCTGATTCCATCAGTCTTCTTGGCATGTTCACGCCATGCCTTGAGCAATGTCTTGCTCTCCTTGAAGAGGGGATTTTTCTTGTCCAGCCAGAAATCTGGGCCTACAAAAAAGACTTTATCCTTGAGGACTTCTTGCAGCGTTCTCGCTCTGGTAGATAGTACCGTATAGATGCCTCCAACCTTATTGCACACCTCCCAGCTGGACTCGAAGATGTACGATGGAGTTAATGCTTGATTCGGCATAGATTCTTTTTTACCTTAATTCTGAATATTCGCTGCAAAGGTATTGCTTTTTTTTGAATTATGAAAGCAAATCAAATAAAAAGTACGTTTTCAAGCCTCTAAAAGGGGGAAAATGCGACATACGAAATATGAAATCCGAATTACGAATTACGAAAGCATCCGGATGGTCTTTCGGATTTCGGATTTCATATTTCGTATTTCATAACGTCAATGCACCGCCTCACGCATTTCCAGTTCCAGCACGCCCCCGCCGACAATGTCGGCATGGCGAATGAATGGCTTTGTATAGCGATGGCCATTCAGCTTCATGGATTGAATGTAAATGGCTTTCTCCGATGCGCCATGAGCCAGAATGGTGAAAGTACGTCCGTTTTCCAAACGTATCTCAGCACGAGAAAACATTGGGCTACCCAGATAATAAACAGGCGTGGCAGGACAGACGGGGTAAAAGCCCAAAGCCGAGAAAATATACCAAGCCGACATCTGCCCTGCATCGTCATTGCCGCTCAGTCCGCCAGGGGCATTCAGATATTCAGTGCTCAGAATGTGGCGAACAGCACGTGCCGTCTTTTCGGGCTTGCTGATGAAATCATACAGATAAGCAATCTGATGACACGGTTCATTGCCATGCCAATAGAGCGGTGCCGCCTGATTCTCGCCGAAAGCAAACATGCTGTCCAGCTTGGCTTCAAACCGCTGCTTGCCGCCCATGGCTCGGATAAGTCCAGGCACATCGTGAGGCACATACCAGCTGTAGTGAACAGGCGTACCCTCCGTGATGAATGTAGAGAAGACGGTAGGCAACAGCGACTTGGCTTCAGGGTGTTTCTCTGGTTCCTTGATATACTGCGTGTCCCCTGGTGTCGCAAATGTGCCGTCACGGTGCCGACCATTCGCCCACCCCGTCTTGGGGTCAATGACATGGCGATAATTCTTGCTGCGCCGCATCAGTTCCCGATAGTCAGCAGCCAGTGTGCGGCGGTCTATCCTCGTCCAACGAGAGGCAGCCTCCTGCAGGGCTGGAGCGTTCATCAGCTCCTTAGCCATCTGAGCCAAAGCATAGTCGTCGTAAGCATACTCCAGTGTGCGGGACACTTGTTCCTGCTGATGGAAAGCCTCCTTCACGCTGTCTTCCAGCGGTATGTAGCCATCGTCCAGATAAGAGCGAAGCGCACGCCGCCCCTTGCCGTTGCAGTATTCTTCGCGGGTGGCAGGTTCCTCAAACGCATTCTTTCGCATCGCCTCGTATGCCGTAAGGACATCAAAATTGCGAATACCCTTGACATAGGCATCGGCAATGGCTGCCGTGCAGTGGTCACCAATCATAGCCGCCGTATAGCTGTTCCAACAGGGGAAGATGGGCAACCATCCGCCTTGCTCGTATTTTCTGACCAGCGACTGCATCATCTCGCCGCTGCGCATGGGTTCCAGAATAGTCAACAGGGGATGCTGCGCACGGTAGGTGTCCCACATGGAGAAGTCATCATAATAATCAAACTGACTCAGTTGCAAATGGAAGTCCGTCAAATGATTGTCGTTGACCGGAGAGCCATCGGCAAACTTCGGGTAGGCTCCATCTACATCATTGATTTTATGCGGCAAAAACGATGCACGATACATCGCCCCATAGAATTTCGCCTTGTCTTCATCGCTATCGGCCTCCACACGGATTTGCGACAGTTTGCGTTCCCACACCCGCTCCAGTTCGCTCCGCACTCGGTCAAAATCCCAGTGGTCCATCTCCGACTTCAGGTTCTTCATCGCTCCTTCGTAGGACGTAAACGAACAGGCTGTTTTCACCAGCACAGGCGCACCCGTCCGTTTCAGCTTGACAACCACCGTGTGCCTGTCCATCCGCTCCACCCTTTCGTATTCAGCATTGCAGCGCAACACGAAATAGCCAGCGTGACCTGTGGGCTTTCCCCACCCCTGGTAAATGCGGTGGGCGGGATTCTTGCCCGAAATCAGTCCGTCCTCATTCACAAAAATCTCGCCCTCTCCCTCGTCGCTATTCACCGTGACCAGCAGATAGGCCGAATCCCGCCGGACGTATGTCAGCCGCAACATGGCGGCACGCTCCGTGGCCGTGAGTTCGGCCTGAATGCCGTAGTCGTCAAGCCCCACACGGTAGTAGGCAGGAGTAGCCACCTCGCGGTCGTGTGAAAACGAAGACGAAAGACTATCTGCACAATACGGACGCTTGCTGCGAAGATACTCCACCACCCGTCCATCTACGGGCTGCACCGTAAACGACCCGTAATCCTGCGTACATCCGCCCACAATCCAATGCGAACAGCGGAAGCCCTGAATCCGGCTGTGTTTATACAAGTAGGGACACACGCCCTTCTGCTCTGTGGCCTGAGTCTGCGGTGTCCAGAAGTTCATGCCAAACGGAGCTAAAACAGCTGGCAACGTGTGGGCATATTCCTCTGTGCCTCGTCCAAACTGGCCAGCACTGCGGGTGACACTGGCCGCCGTGCCCACACGGGTATCTACAAACCGCAACAGCCCCTGTGCCGCAGAACTACCGCCGACACACAGCAGACAAGCTATAAGTAAAAGAAACCGTCTCATTTATACCTCCTAATATACAGCCGCAAAGTTAAGACTTTTTTCTGGAAAACCATCGCCTTTCAAGTGTTTTTTCCTTTTTTAGAGTCATATCAATAAAAAAGAGGCGTGGACGTAACCAGTCCCTCCAGGGAGTACACACAACTCCGCTCCGTCCCTGCCGTCCTGCTGCAAGCGCTCGACAACCAGAACAGGAGCAACATCACCCAGAAAATGGGTGCTTTCTTCAACATCGGTTACATGTTCTGATTTAGATTTTTTATCACTCAGATGGTTAAAAAACCTTGATTGCAACCGCAAAGTGTTTTTCATACAATAAAAACAGACCTTTTATCGTCTAAAAATGAGCAATAAAAAGAGATAGAGTGTCTTACACTTCTAATTCCTCTCGCTCGTGTAGGCAATGCGTCGCTGCGGCGTAGGCAATTGTTTGCATCTGATTGCCTACGCCGCAGCGACGCATTGCTAACACGGCTTAAGACTTTCTTAAGATTTCCATAAATCGAGCTTTGAATTGTAGAAGTCACCTGAAATGTGGCCAAAAATGTCTTTCAATGCCCCAAAGATGTTTTCTTTGCACCACATCTTCAAAAAAACGGCTTCTAATTTTCGGTTTTCATTTATATTTTTGTATCTTTGCCCCCAAAACCATAAATAAAGAAGGATAATGCTTACTCTTAAACTCATTACAGAGGAGACCGAGCGTGTGATTAAGGGTCTCCAGAAAAAACATTTCAATGATGCGGAAGGCGCAGTGCAGAAGGCCATCGACCTGGACAGGATGCGCCGCGAGGCTCAGAAGCAACTCGACGCAACATTGGCTGAAAGCAAGAAATATGCTGCCGAAATCGGCAAACTGATGAAAGCTGGTCAGAAGGCTGAGGCAGAAGCCGCCAAAGCTGAAGTGGCCAAGCTGAAGGTAACTGCCAACCAGCTGGAACAGCAGAAGACGGAGGCGGAGAATGCGCTGAATGCTCACCTCTGCACCATTCCCAATATCCCTTACGACGAAGTGCCTGAGGGGGCTTGTGCCGAAGACAACGTGGTGGTGAAGTCCTCGCTGCGCGAATGCAAGCCTGGCGACACGGTGGGCAACTGGGACACGGTCCCCGCCAACGGCGAAGCCAAACTGCCCCATTGGGAACTGGCCAAGAAGTATGGTCTCATCGACTTTGACCTCGGCGTAAAAATCACCGGCGCAGGCTTCCCTGTCTATGTGGGCAAGGGTGCACAGCTGCAACGTGCGCTCATCAACTTCTTCCTGGCCGAAGCTAACAAGGCTGGTTACACGGAAATCATGCCGCCGACGGTGGTCAATGCTGCCAGCGGCTATGGCACGGGACAGCTGCCCGACAAGGAGGGCCAGATGTACCACTGCGAGGTGGACGACCTCTACCTCATCCCCACAGCCGAGGTGCCCGTCACGAACATCTACCGTGACGTGATTCTGGACGAGAAGCAGTTGCCCATCAAGAATTGCGCCTACACGCAGTGTTTTCGCCGCGAGGCTGGCAGCTATGGCAAGGATGTGCGCGGCCTCAACCGTCTGCATGAGTTCAGCAAGATTGAAATCGTGCGCATTGACACGCCCGAACACTCTGCCGAGAGCCACAAGGAAATGCTGGCACACGTGGAGGGGCTGCTCCAGAAGCTGGAACTGCCCTACCGCATCTTGCGCCTCTGTGGTGGCGACCAGAGTTTCACCTCTGCCATCTGCTACGACTTCGAGGTCTATTCCGAAGCCCAGGGCCGCTGGCTGGAAGTTTCTTCTGTCAGCAATTTCGACACCTATCAGGCCAACCGCCTGAAGTGCCGCTACCGCAGCAGTGCCGACAAGAAGGTGCAGCTCTGCCACACCCTCAACGGTTCGGCTCTGGCCCTGCCCCGCATCGTGGCTTCCATTCTGGAGAACTTCCAGACCCCCGACGGCATTCGCATACCAAAGGCTTTGGTTCCTTATACGGGGTTTGAGATGATTAGTTAAATTAGGAATTAGAAATGAGGAATGTGGAATTAGGAATTAGAAATGAGGAATGTGGAATTAGGAATGGTTACTGTGCCTTTTCAGTATCAATTCCTCATTCCTAATTCCTCATTCCTAATTCTTGTCAAATTGTCAAATCAAGATATGGGAAAAATTAAAACAATCGGTGTTCTGACATCGGGCGGCGATGCCCCCGGCATGAACGCAGCCATCCGTGCTGTCACACGCGCTGGCATTTGCAACGGATTTACCGTCAAGGGTATCTATCGTGGTTACGAAGGTCTTATTCACGACGAAGTGAAGACTTTCACCACCGAAGACGTCAGCGGTATCATCACACGCGGCGGCACCATCCTGAAGACGGTTCGCAGCAAGGAGTTCACAACGCCCGAAGGCAGACAGAAGGCTTACGATGTCTGCAAAAAGGAGGAAATTGACGCATTGGTTGTCATCGGCGGAAACGGCTCGCTGACAGGTGCATGGAATTTCGGCACAGAATTTGACTTCCCTGTCATCGGCATTCCCGGCACCATCGACAACGACCTCTACGGCACAGATGCCACCATTGGCTACGACACCACCATGAACACCATCATGGAGTGTGTGGACCGCATCCGCGACACGGCCAATTCGCACGAGCGCATCTTCTTTGTCGAGGTGATGGGGCGTGACGCTGGCTTCCTGGCACAGAACTGCGCCATAGCCTGTGGTGCCGAAGCTGCCATCGTGCCCGAAGAGACAACCGACGTGGACCAGTTGGCACAGTTCATGAGCCGTGGCATCAGGAAGTCGAAGAAGTCGTGCATCGTCATCGTCTCGGAGAGTCCCAAGTGTGGTGCCCTCTACTATGCCGACCGTGTGAAGAAGGAATTTCCCAATTTCGATGTGCGTGTCTCCATCCTTGGCCACCTGCAACGAGGCGGCAGCCCCTCTGCCCTGGACCGCATTCTGGCCAGCTGCATGGGCGTGGGAGCCATCCAAGCCATCATGCAGGGACAGCGCAATGTGATGATAGGCTATCGCGACGGCGATGCCGTGCTGGTGCCCTTCAGCGAGTGCATCCGCACCGACAAGCGTTTCGACAAACGCCTCATCACCGTACTCAATGAATTAAGTATATAAGGAGTTAAAAGAAGATAGAAGGAGATAGAGGACGTTACATTTGACTTATCGACTTTAGTCGCTTTCGTAAGAAAGAATTGAACAATTTGACAATTTACAAATTTCTATCGTCTTCTATCTTCCTTTATCTCCCTTTAACTCCTTCTAACTCCCTCCCAAATTATAAAATTGTAAATTGTAAAATTAGAAAAAGCCATGAAAATTAAAGCAGACTACGCAAATGCTCCACAGTGGAAGGTGCTGACCGTAAAGGCTACACTCCCCGAAGAACTGAAGTGCCTGGACGAAATTGCCCACAACATGTGGTGGGTGTGGAACCACGAAGCACGTGACCTTTTCCGTGACCTCGACCCAGAGCTGTATCACGACGTGAAACACAACCCCGTGATGCTCCTGGAACGCCTGACATACAGCCGCAAGGAGGAAATCATGAAGAATAAGTCCTTGATGAAACGCATCAAGGATGTTTACGCACTGTTCCGTGCGTACATGGATGTAAAGCCTGACAGCAGCCGCCCCTCCGTGGCCTACTTCTGCATGGAGTACGGCATTCACTCGGCCCTGAAAATCTACAGCGGCGGCTTGGGTATGCTGGCTGGTGACTACGTGAAGGAGGCGAGTGACAGCAACGTGGACATGTGCGCCGTCGGCTTCCTCTATCGGTTCGGCTACTTCACGCAGAGCCTCTCTATGGACGGCCAGCAGATTGCGAACTACGAAAGCCAGAACTTCGGCTCACTGCCCATAGAACGAGAGTTCGACAGCGAAGGCAACCCGCTGGTGATTGATGTCCCTTACAATAATTATCACGTGCACGCATACGTGTGGCGCGTCAACGTGGGTCGTGTGAAACTCTATCTGCTCGACACCGACAACGAGATGAACTCCGAGTTCGACAAGCCCATCACTCATGCCCTCTATGGCGGTGACTGGGAGAACCGCCTGAAGCAGGAAATCCTGCTCGGCATTGGCGGTATGCTGTTGCTGAAGAAGCTGGGCATCAAGAAGGACATCTACCACTGCAACGAGGGTCACGCCGCACTCTGCAACCTGCAGCGTCTGTGCGACTACATCGAGGAAGGACTTACCTTCAACCAGGCCATGGAACTGGTGCGCGCATCATCCCTCTACACCGTGCACACGCCTGTGCCCGCCGGTCACGACTACTTCGACGAAGGGCTGTTTGGCAAATACATGGGCGGCTACCCACAGAAGCTCGGTATCAGCTGGGACGAATTTATCGGCATGGGTCGCACCAACCCCGACGACCACGGCGAAAAATTCTGCATGAGCACTTTCGCGTGCAACACCTGTCAGGAGGTGAACGGTGTGTCGAAACTCCACGGCTGGGTTAGCCAGAAGATGTTCTCCAACATTTGGGCTGGCTACTATCCAGAAGAAAACCACGTGGGCTATGTCACCAACGGCGTACACTTCCCCACATGGTGTGCTGCTGAATGGCGCAGCATTTATGCCAAATACCTTGCCCCCAATCACCTGAAAGACCAGTCAAACGAAGATATTTGGCATGGCATCTATAACTGCCCCGACGAAGAAATCTGGGCTGTCCGCAAGGCTCTGAAAAATAAACTTTTTTGAGTACGTTGCTGAACAATACAAGGAAACTTGGCTGAAGAACCAGGGTGACCCAGCCCGCGTGGTGAAGTTGCTGGAGCGTTTCAACCCCAACGCACTCGTCATCGGCTTCTGCCGCCGTTTCGCCACCTATAAGCGTGCTCACTTGCTCTTCACCGACCTGGAACGACTGAGCCGCATCGTCAATAACCCCGACCGCCCCGTCATCTTCCTCTTTGCAGGAAAGGCACACCCCGCCGACGGTGCAGGACAGGGACTCATCAAGCGCATCTACGAAATCAGTCAAGACCCACAGTTCCAGGGAAAAATCATCTTTGTAGAAGACTACGACTTCCTGTTGGCCCGTCGCCTCGTTTCAGGCGTGGACATCTGGATGAACACCCCTACCCGCCCGCTCGAAGCCTCTGGCACCAGCGGCGAAAAGGCACTGATGAACGGTGTGGTCAACCTCTCTGTGAAGGACGGCTGGTGGCTGGAGGGCTACCGCGAAGGAGCAGGCTGGGCACTGACTGAAGAACGCACCTATCAGAACCAGGAGTATCAGGACCGTCTCGATGCCGCTACCATCTACTCCTTGCTTGAAAACGAAATTGCTCCTCTCTATTACGACCAGGACAAGAAAGGCATTTCAAAAGGCTGGATCAAGGTCATCAAGAACTCCATTGCCCAGATAGCACCTCACTACACCATGAAGCGACAGCTTGACGACTACTACAGCAAGTTCTATGTGAAGGAAGCTCAACGTTTCGCAGAATTGTCGAAAGACAACTACCGACTGGCAAAAGACATTGCCCAGTGGAAGCAAATCGTAGCCGAGCGTTGGGACAGCATCACTGTGGTCAGTGCCGAGTGGAACTTCCCGCAGGCTGGAGGCGAAGCCGGACAGAAGTATCACCTGAAATATGTCATTGACGAACAGGGACTCAACGATGCCATCGGACTGGAGAAGGTCAACATCTGCCAAGGCAAGGACGGCGAAGAACGCATCTTCTCTGTTGAGCCGCTGACAGTGACTCGGCACGAAGGCAACCTCTACACCTTCGAGGCTACCCTTGCTCCTCAGCAGTTCGGACAGTACAAAAGTGCCATCCGTATGTTCCCCAAGAACTCCCACCTGCCTCACCGTCAGGACTTCTGCTACCTGAAATGGCTGGAACTGCCAGACTTCAATAACTAATAAGCCTCTCTCCACCTACCCCTCTTCCCCCTTTGGGATGAGGGGAGGCAGGAGGGACTTTTCACTTCAAAAAAGAATTAATCAGCCATGATAAAAAAGATTTCATTTGTTCTTATCGCCATGCTCGCTCTTTGTTCTTGCAACAATGAGGAGGATTCCACTTATAACTCTGCAGAACTGGTTGGAGTCTGGCAAAAAGAATATGACGATGGCATTGCGGACGCAGGCGTAGTCAGATACACCTTCCATCCCCAAACCACCAACAGCGGAACCGTTGACATCTTTACATCCGACTGGGCTGCTGGTGACACAACAGTCTATCGCAACTACACACTGACCGACACAGGCATCCTGCAAATCGTCCCCAAACCCGACGACCACTCCGAAGCCCTGACCGTCTATTGTCAGATTCGTGCCCTTAACAGCACCCGAATGACTTGGCACAATGCTGAAACCAATGAAGAACTGGCACGGTTTAAAAAAATAGGTTTCTGATACATTCAAAAAAATCGTAATTTGTAAAATTGTAAATTGTCAAATAAATAATGTCACATCTTGAACCCCTAATTGCCGACCTTGCGCTTATCCTTATCTGCGCTGGTGTTATGACACTCCTTTTCAAGAGTCTGAAACAACCCATTGTTCTTGGTTACATCGTGGCAGGATTCCTCGCCTCGCCCAACATGCCTTACATGCCCAGCGTCACCGATTCGCACGGTGTCCACATCTGGAGTGAAATCGGTGTCATCTTCCTGCTCTTCGCTCTTGGCCTTGAATTTTCATTCAAGAAAATCCTGAAAATGGGCGCAGCCCCCATCATCGCAGCCCTGGCCATCATCATTTGCATGATGTACGTCGGTGCATGTACAGGCGAACTCTTCGGATGGAAGCAGATGGACTGCATCTATCTGGGCGGAATGCTCGCCATGTCATCCACCACCATCATCTTCAAAGCCTTTGACGACATGGGACTCAGGCAACAACGCTTCGCCAGCCTTGTGCTCAGCGTGCTGATTATCGAAGACATCCTTGCCATCGTACTCATGGTTATGCTCTCCACGCTGGCCGTAAGCAAGGAGTTCGAGGGTTCCCAAATGCTGGGCTCCATCTTGCAGCTGGGCCTTTACCTCGTGCTTTGGTTCACCGTAGGTCTCTACTTCATCCCCATGGCCTTGCGCAAGCTGAAGCCCCTGATGAACGACGAAACCCTGCTCATCACTGCTCTTGCCCTCTGCTTCGGCATGGTAGTGGCAGCTTCTGCTGCTGGCTTCTCAGCCGCCTTCGGAGCTTTCGTCATGGGCAGTATTCTGGCAGAGACCGTTGAGGCAGAGAAAATAGAACACCTCGTTGCCCCTGTCAAGAATCTCTTTGGTGCCATCTTCTTCGTGTCTGTCGGCATGATGGTTGATGTGAACCTCATCATCGAGTACATCGTGCCCATCCTCAGCATCATCGCCGCCGTCATGTTGGGCCAAACTATTCTGAGCACTGGCGGCTTCCTGCTTTCTGGCCAGTCGCTGAAAACCTCCATGCAGTGCTCCTTCTCACTGACCCAGATAGGCGAGTTTGCCTTCATCCTCGCCACACTCGGCACGTCGCTCGGTGTCACCAGCGACTTCCTCTACCCCATCGTCGTCGCCGTGTCTGTCTTCACGACATTTACCACACCTTATATGATTAGGCTTGCAGAACCAGCCTACAACGTGGTGGCTCGCGTGCTGCCCGCCAAGTGGATAACCAAGCTGGAGGGCAACACAGACGAGAAGGACGAGAAAGTACCCAACGAGCTACAGCAAATCTGGAACGGTTGCTTCAAGCATTTCATATTCATCATGCTCATCAACAGCGTGCTCTGCATAGCCATCATGTCCATCATGCACTATTTCGGCAGACCCATCATTGCCGACATGATACCCTCCGAGTGGGTTAAACCCGTCACAGCCCTCATCGCCCTCATCTTCTGCTCCCCTTTCCTGTGGATGCTACTGCGTGCTGGAAGTGACAGCCCAGAAACCAACAAGCTGTGGAACAGTGGACCCCGCTGGCGTGTGAGGCTGACAGCATACAGAGTGTTGCGTCTTTTCATCGCAGCCGTCTTTGTCAGCTACATCGTTGACTACGCTATGCCTTGGAGCAGCTGGATTGGCATGTTCACACTCATAGCCATTCTGCTCATCATCTTCCACTCATCCGTTCTGGAGAAACAGAGTAAGAAAATGGTACAGAACTTCACAGAGAATCTGAGTGCGCGTGAAAAACTGAAGGAACAAAAATAATTTTCGGTTGGGCGGTTTTGCGGTTCTTTCATCGTACAACCGCAAAACCGCACAACCGTAAAACCGCATAACCGTAAAACCGCATAACCGCAAAAACCATGAGTGAAACAAATGAGATTAAAGAGATGCTGATGGCTCAGTATGGCGAGAACAAAAAGATAACTGACGGCACATACGACCAGTCGTTGGCCGTGAAGTGTATTAACGGTACCTTCGTTGGCAAAAAGACAAAGAACATCATTGCTTATAAAGGCATCCCCTTTGTCGGAGAGCAGCCCGTGGGTAAATATCGTTGGAAGGCACCCGTCAATTATGCTCCAAACGACGGTGTGTATGAGGCATACTACAACGGGAAGACCTGCCCGCAGCCAGATGGCGACGTTGCGGCCCTTTATGCTCAGGGCGAGGACTGCCTGTACTTGAATATTTGGAGAACTGATGAATCGACCGCAGTGAAGAAGCCTGTCATGGTGTGGATTCATGGCGGTGCTTTTGAAGTAGGAGGTACAGCTGACCCGAATTACGAGTGCCACAACTTCATCGAAGAGAACCCTGATGTCATCATTGTCAGCGTTGCTTACAGGATTGGTGTTTTCGGTTTCTTCCATCTGTCCCACCTGTCGGATGGTAATGACTATCTGGATGCACAGAACCTAGGACTCATGGACCAGATGATGGCACTCAAATGGGTACACGAGAATATTGCATACTTCGGCGGCGACCCCGACAACGTGACAATTTGGGGCGAATCCGCTGGTGCGGCAAGCTGCACCCTGCTTCCGTTGATTGAAGGTTCTCAAAAGTATTTCAAGCGCGTCATCGCGCAAAGCGGTTCCCCCACCCAAACAAGGTCACAGCAGGAGGCAATCGCGTGCACCGACCAGATGTTGGAGGCACTTGACTGCAAGACCGTTGCAGACCTACAGAAGGTCAGTGCCGAGGAACTTGTGGAGACGGCGGGACGCTTGTTCGGACTGTTTCAAGTGCTCGGCATACGCACATTCCCAGAAAGGGACGGAAAATACCTGCCCCTACAGCCGTGGAAAGCATACGCTGACGGTGTGGCAAAGAGCATCGTGTTCCTTCAAGGCTGCAACAAGGATGAGTTTAACACTTTCGTGCCCCCCTTTGGAGTGGAAGGCTTCACCCAGTGGGGAAAGCAGCGCAAGGAGGAGAATTTTGCCAAGTTTACCGATGAAGAGAAAGCGTTGGTCGAAAGCTATATAAAAGATGTAAAGGGAGACAGCTACGAACCCTATACCCGACTGTTTGGGCAGATGCTGTTTATTGCGCCACAGATTAGACTGTCGGAGGAGCAGACCAAGGTCGGCGGCAAGTCATATACTTATTACTTCACAACGGAGTCCTCCCTGCCTATAATAAAAGCAGGCCATGCAATAGAGGTTTCCACTATATTCAAACATCCAGAAGATACTTGCTTCACAGGCAGAGAACTCGACGAAAACTTTGGGAAGACCCTGCGCAAGATGTGGGTACAGTTCGCCAAGACAGGCAATCCGTCGCTCACTGCGGACATTTCACCAGAAAGAAAAGATAAAGAATGGCCACTCTACGACCTGAAGGACAAGCAGGTGATGGTGCTCGACGAGAAAAACATCCATCCAGAAAAAGAATCTCAGCTGAAGATTGTTGACTGGGAAAGGACCTATTTCTTGACTCAATATTATGTACCTTAACAGGCTCACCCATACAAAATAGATAATGACAAAAGAAGAAAAATACTATGGATTTACAAGAGATTAGAGAGAAACTGAGAGAAATGTACGGCGGCGAGAACAAACAGATTGCTGATGGCAATTATGACAAGTCGCTGGCCGTCAAGTGTGTCAACGGCACCTTCGTCGGCAAGAAAACAGAGAATATCATTGCCTTTAGGGGTATTCCGTATGTCGGCAAGCAGCCCATAGGGGAACTGCGCTGGAAAGCACCTGTGGATGTTGCCCCCGATGACGGCGTATATGAGGCATACTACAACGCCAAGAGTGCCTACGGCAACGCATCATTTGAAGTAGGTTCAATGTATTATTGGGATGAAGACTGCTTGTACCTGAATGTCTGGAAGTCGGACGAAACGGCTACGGCTGGGAAGCCTGTCATGGTATGGATTCATGGCGGTGCTTTCGAGGCAGGCGGCACAGTTGATCCCATGTTTGATTGCTTCAATTTCATAAAAGAGAACCCTGACGTTGTAGTCGTTACCATTGCTTACAGGCTCGGCGTTATGGGCTTCCTGCATCTGTCCCATCTGTCGGACGGCAAGGATTACCAAGACTCGCAGAACTTGGGACTCTTGGACCAGGTAAAGGCACTGAAGTGGGTACATGAAAACATCGCAGGCTTCGGCGGCGACCCCAACAACGTGACCATCTTCGGCGAATCCGCAGGTGCCGCAAGTTGTACCATGCTTCCGCTGATAAAAGGCTCTCAAACATATTTCAAGCGGCTCATTGCAGAGAGCGGCTCCGTCAACCTAACGAGAACTCCAGAAGAAGGTATCGCGTGCACCAATAAATTGATGGAAGCACTCGGCTGCAAAACCGTCAGCGATCTCCTGAAAATTGATGGCGAAAAACTGCTGGAAGCCTCCGCTGTGATCTTCTTGCACCAATTCCCCGAAAGAGATGGAAAACACCTACCCACAGACACATTTGACGCATACGCTGGCGGCGCAGCAAAAGACATAGAGATACTTGTGGGCTGCAACAAGGATGAAATGGACTTCTTCGTGTCCAGCTTCGGACTGGAAGGCTGGAACACTTGGGTCACAAACCGCCGGAAGGAAAAGCTTGCCCAGTTGCCAGCCGAAGAGAAAGCACTCATCGAGAGCTACCAAAAAGACGTGAAGGGAGATAGCTATGAACCCGACAGCCGTCTGTTCAGCCAAGTTTGGTTCAATGCGCCCATCATCAGACTGTCGGAAGAACAAACCAAGGGCGGCGGCAAATGCTATACCTACTACTTTACGCCAGAGTCACCCGACCCCATTATGAAATGCGGCCATGCCATAGAACTTGCGATAGTATTCAACCATCCAGAAATGACCGCAGACACAGGACGGGCATTCGACGAAACCTTCTGCAAAACCATGCGCAAGATGTGGGTACAGTTTGCAAAGACTGGCAACCCGTCGCTCACCGCAGACCTCTCTCCCGACGGCAAGGCCAAAGAGTGGCCACTCTATGACTTAAAAGACAAGAAAGTAATGGTACTCGATGAATTCGATATCCATCCAGAAAAGGAGTCCCAGAGAAAGATTGTTGACTGGGAGAGAACCTATTTCCTAACTAAGTATTACTGCATTTAAGTTGTGAGATTAGTTGAGAGTTGAGAGACTTTACAAAAACGTCTATAAACATTAAACTCTCAACTCTCATCGACGACCGTAAAACCGCAAAACCTCAAAAAAATCATTATTAATAATTAAACTGAATAGTAAATCTATGAAAAGAAAACTAACGTATGTCATCATGGCCATATCTGCCATGACAGTACTGAACAGTTGCGAGGATGAGGACTTGAAGAAAGTCTATGACGAAAGTACCTCCCTCGACTCACCGTACATCCTTTCTGAAGGATACCAGGACACCATCGTCTATGCCTACGACCTGCCCACACCTGCCACCGACTGGCTGGATATGGTGAAGGACGACACAAAGGTGTGCAAGTTGAGCATCCCCGGCACCCACGACACCATGACAGGCATGGGATTCTATCAGCCCACGCTGAAGTACGTGTTCAACGCGACATCCATCAGCCAGCTGTCAACGCTTGAGCAGCAGATGGCCGCTGGCGTGCGATTCTTCGACATGCGCCCCGTGGTGAGCATCGACACATTGGCGACAGACCCAGCAGAGAAGCAAATTCTGCGCATGGCACACGGCATCAGCGAGATTGACGTGACATTCGAGGAAACCATCGACCAGATGCAACGCTACCTCAATGCCCATCCGTCAGAATTCTTCATTGCCAAGTTGCAGGCCGACAACGGCATGGAAAACCAGAGCAACTGGACGATGCTCTTGGGCAAGGTACTGAGCAAGCAGAAATATCAAGGACTGTTCGTCGAAAACTGGCGTCCAGACATCACCGTGGCCGAAATGCGCGGCAAGATTCTGTGGTTGAGCCGCTTCGATCTGCGTCCGCTGAATGCCACCTTCCACTTCCCTGCCGTCTATTGCGAATGGCCCGACGAGGACCCCGACATTCAGGAGAATCTTAATCCCACAGCCCAGCGCAGCTGTGCCATCTACAGCCTGGAAGACAACACTGTGAAAGCCACACTCTACGTGCAGGACTACTACAAGGCAGACTCCGAGCAGCGCATGAACAACAAGAAGAAAACCGTCATCGACATGATGCACAGCGCACGCGAGGCTACAGCTACAGCTGACAACATCTGGATTGTGAACCACACCTCAGCCTACACCGAGGTATCGCCACGCGGTTACGTCACCAATGCCGCCAACCTGCACCCGCTGGTCATCGACGACCTGCTGGCCAGCGAGGGCACCGTGGGCATCATGCCGATAGACATGGCCTGCCACGATTACGTACACTGCATCATCAACGGCGGTACGCCCTACACCAGCGACTACCTCTACGGCTTCCGCCCATTGAGCCAGTCGCTCACCAACCTGCTTATCAAGTCGAACAAAACATATTTCAAATAAAAAAACATGACAAACGATATGAAAAACAATTTTCACAGATTCATCATTCTCTTCACGATGATGCTTTCGGCAGTGGCAGAAGCCAATGCCCAGAAAGCCGACAAACTACATGCCGAAGACGGCCTGTTCAACCACCTCTCTGTGGGTCTGTCTTACGGACTGACAGGCGCAGGCATTGATGTTGTCATGCCCGTCCACAAACTCGTGACCCTCAGGGCAGGCTTCTCCGGCTGGACCGTAGGCGACATCAGGTTCAAGGCCATCAACACCGCCTCGGAAATCACCCAGGCCGAAATGGTGGAAGACGATGCCGTCCGTCGTTCAAAAATGGTAGACAAAGTAGAACTCGCCATCGAGCCCAACTTCTGGAACTTCTTCGTGCTGGCTGAAGTACACCCCTTCAAGAACGTACCCTTCTATTTCGCTGCGGGCCTCTACATGGGCAGCAAGAACTTTGTTCACTTTGGCAACACCAACGAAGGTGCCCTGGGCTTCCTCTACGATGCTAATCAGAAGGTTGAAGACTACAACCGCCTCTTCCGCACCAACTATCCGCCCATCGGACTTAAGTTTGGTGACTACGTGTTCACCGCCGACGAGCGCGGCAATATCGACGTGCGCATGAAGACCAACGCCGTCAAGCCCTATGTCGGCATAGGCTTTGGTCAGCACCTCGCCAAGACTCACCGCGTCAGCCTCGCAGTTGACTTCGGCCTCATGTTCTGGGGAACCCCGAAATTCGTGCTCAACAACGACGTGGAAATCAAGTCATCCGGCAAAAACTCTGGCATCGGCGGTGCAATATCTTGGTTGAAAGCATGGCCCAACCTGCAGATACGAGTAGCCTACAAAATCTTCTAACAACCCTTTACCCATTTGCGTTTTTAAGTTTTTCTGAGAACCCAACACTCACAAAAACTTAAAAACGCAAAAACTTTAAGACCCTACCCACTTAAAATATATGGCACACACACTTATTCTCGGCAACATCATCACGATGGACGAAAAGAGCCCCTTTGCCAAAGCCGCAGTAGTCAAGAACGGCGTATTTGCCTATATCGGCAGTGCAGAGGAGGCAAAGATACTTGCAGGTGCCGACGCTCAGGTTTTAGACTATGGTGACAACTATATTTATCCTGGCTTCATCGAATCTCACTGCCATGGATGCTTCGCCGGTGAACGCGCCATAGGACAGGCAAACCTGATGGAGGCAGGCCTTACCAATTACCCCAAATACCGCGAAATCATCAAGGACTTCATTGCCAAGAACCCGCAGCGCAACTTCTACGTAGCCTCAGGATGGGTGGAAAATGAGGAATATGTCACTAAGTCGTATCTGGACGAGATTTGTTCTGAGAAGCCACTCATCATGCAAACAAGTAGCGGACACTCCATGCTGCTCAACACCAAGGCACAGGAATGGGCAGGTATCAATGCGGAGAGTGCCAAGAAATGGGGCTACGACCTGGTACACGTGGACAAAAACGGTGAACCTGACGGATACATCTGCGAGGGTCCTGTGATGGAAATCATGCCAAAACTTCCAAAAACATTTGAGGATGCAAAGAATTACCTGCTTGCTTGGCAAGACTTCGCTTTAAAGGCTGGTTTTACTGCCGTTGGTGATGCTGGTGCAGAGGCAGTACACCCCTATGCACCCAAGGCATATCATGAACTGGAGGAGGAAGGCAAACTAAAATTGCGTACATACGCCTACATGCTGGTTCCCGACAATGTAGCAGACCCGAAGGCAGAGATTGCCCGCATAGCGGCTCAACGTGCAGAGCTGAGCGGCGAGTATTTCCATATTGTCGGAGCCAAGGCTTTTCTGGATGGTGTGACCGAGGCACATACAGCTTGGCAGAACCAAGACTACCTCGACACACCAGGCTATCACGGGGCAGAACGCTTCAATGACCACGATAAGATGGTTCAGCTGATTGTTGAGGCCGACAAGGAAGGAATGTCAGTTCATGTTCACTCTGAAGGAGGTGGTGCAACCCACTTTATGCTGGGCTGTATTGAGGATGCAGAGAAGATTACAGGCGACCTCGACCAACGGAATGTGCTGGCACATCTGCACTTCGTGACCGATGAGGACATACAGCGCATGGGGGCAACAGGCTCCGTTCCTGCCGTTCCTCCACTGTGGACAGCAAAGGTACCTGGTAATTATGAGCAGGAAGTATCATACGTGGGCGAAGAACTGACCAATCAGGCATACCCTATCAAGTCGTTCTATGATGCCGGAGCCAACGTAGTATTCCACTCAGATTATCCAGTTTCTCCGATGCTGGATATAAAACTTAGTTTCTATACAGCGGAAAAACGTACATATCCGAAAGATTTAGTCGGCGATATAACCTCACCTCGTAATGTAAAGGAGGCCATCACTCGCGAACAATCGTTACGTGCTATGACAATCAACGTTGCCCGTCAGTTCCGTCAGGAACACCGTATGGGTTCCATCGAGTTTGGCAAGATTGCGAATATGACAGTCTTCAACTGCGATTTTCTGCACGACGACATAGAGAAGATTGGTAAGGCAAATGTTATCGCAACCATCGTAGATGGAGAAGAAGTGTATAAAGCATAGTAAGTTAAACGTTAAAATACAACAACCATGAAGAATACTATTGATTACTCCCAAAAGGCCAACTGGTGCTGTTTCCCAGAGATTACAAAAGACGTAGATACCTTCTATATCTTTGCTACAGAGTATATAATGGGAAGCTTCGCAGAAGGTGCCCCTGATTACGGTTCACTTGACAATGAAGAGATGATTCAAGGTATGAATCTTGAGTATTTGTTGCACGCAACAACCTACGCCGATTCCACTAACGTCTTCGCCCCATACTACCGTCAGTCAGGCTTAAAATATGCGGGGGAAGTGTATAAACGGGATGGAAATCTTGATGCAGCTCTTATCGGTATGCCATACGACGACATCATCGCTGCGCTCGACTACTTCTTCGAGCACTGTAACAATGGCCGTCCGTTCATTATTGCAGGACACAGCCAGGGTTCAGCTTTGGTCAAGCTGGTATTGACGAGATACCTTAAGGAACACCCAGAATACTACAAACGCATGGTCGCCGCATACGTCATCGGTTACGCTGTAACGAAAGAAGACCTTGAAGCCAATCCATATCTGAAGTTCGCCACTGGCGAGCGTGATGCAGGAGTCATTATCAGCTGGAACACCGAGGGACCAAAGAATGTTGAGGTGAATGCCAAGACTGTTGTGCTGATGCCCAATGGTATCAGCATAAACCCACTGAACTGGAAACTTGACGAGACATACGCACCAGCTAGCATGAACTTAGGTTCGCTCGTGGAGAACGAGAAAACCGGTGAGCCAGAGATTGGTGATGTCGGTGCCGACGCGCAGGTGAATCTTGCCCGTGGTTCGATAGTGACGAATGCTAAAATAGCCCCGATGCCAAAGGAAGATGCCAAGGTTGCAGCCCAATTCTTCGGCCCCGACGGTCGTCACGGTGAAGACTACACTTACTTCTACAACAATATCAAGGACAACGTGGCAAAGCGCATTGCAACATTTCACAATTTGACAATTGGACAATTTACAATTTGACAATTTGGGAGGAAGTTAAAGGGAGAGAGAAGGAGATAAAGGGAGATAGAAGACGACACTGAATTTTGTGATGTCCTTTATCTCCTTCTATCTTCTTCTAACTCCTTCAATCTTCCATTTTCATTCTTCATTCTTCATTCTTCATTCCTCATTCTTCATTCAATTTATAGAAATTACCTTTAAAGAATCGTCATTTTTCACAGGAAAATGACGATTCTTTGACAATTTGCACTTTGTTTCCATCTGTTTTTCGTAACTTTGCGGCGTTTTTTACGATAATTATGGTAAAAAGACAAATATTGTTATGAATAAGATTGTAAAGAAAGAGCAGTTCAGCGAGAAGGTCTTCAAACTGGTTGTGGAGGCTCCGCTGATTGCAAAGTCACGCAAGGCGGGACATTTTGTTATTGTACGTGTAGGCGAACAGGGCGAGCGCATTCCGCTCACCATTGCCGATTCTGACGTGGAGGCTGGCACCATCACACTGGTGGTGCAGACGGTGGGCTACAGCTCTACGAAGCTGTGCCGCCTGAACGAGGGCGACTACATCACCGACGTGGTGGGTCCACTGGGACAGGCTACCCACATCGAGAAGTTTGGCACAGTGGTCTGCGCCGGCGGCGGTGTAGGTGTGGCACCCATGCTCCCCATCATCAAGGCTCTGAAGGCTGCTGGCAACAAGGTCATCAGCGTGCTGGCCGGACGTACCAAGGAACTCATCATTCTGGAAGACGAAGTGCGCAAGCACAGTGACGAAGTCATCATCATGACCGACGATGGCAGCTATGGCCAGAAAGGTGTTGTCACCGTGGGCATAGAGCAGGTAATCCAGCGCGAGCAGGTGGACAAGTGTTTTGCCATTGGCCCCGCCATCATGATGAAGTTCTGCTGCCTGCTGACCAAGAAGTACAATGTGCCCACAGACGTGAGCCTCAACACCATCATGGTCGATGGCACAGGCATGTGCGGCGCGTGTCGCATCACCGTGGGCGGAAAGACGAAGTTCGTCTGCGTGGATGGCCCAGAGTTTGACGGCCATGAGGTAGATTTCGACGAAATGTTTAAGCGCATGGGAGCCTTCAAGCCCATCGAGATAGAAGAAATGAAGAAATTCACAGAGGCCGCAGAGAAGACAGAGGGCACAGAGAAGACAGCGGGCACAGAGAGGAAGGTGGATGCCAGCGGAATGACTGCCGACACGCCACTCTCTGAATTGACCGACCGGGGTGCAGCTTGGCGCAAGGAGCTTGCAGCCAGCATGAAGCCCAAGGAGCGTGGAGAAATAGAGCGTTGCGTCATGGGCGAACTCGACCCTGTGTATCGTGCCACGACACGCACGGAGGAAGTCAACACGGGTCTCACCGTAGAGCAGGCACTGACCGAAGCCAAACGCTGTCTCGACTGTGCGAAGCCTTCTTGCATGGAGGGCTGTCCTGTGAGCATCAACATCCCTTCGTTTATCAAGAACATTGAGCGCGGGCAATTCCTCGAAGCCGCCAAAGTGCTCAAGGCCACAAGTGCCCTGCCAGCCGTCTGCGGACGTGTCTGCCCGCAGGAGAAGCAGTGCGAAAGCAAGTGCATTCACCTGAAGATGGGCCACAAGCCTGTGGCTATCGGCAACCTGGAACGCTTTGCTGCCGACTTTGAGCGCGAGAGCGGAAAGATGGCTTTGCCTGAATGTGCACCCAGCAACGGCGTGAAGGTAGCCATCGTGGGCAGTGGCCCTGCCGGACTGTCTTGTGCGGGCGACATGGCAAAGGCTGGCTACGATGTGACGGTCTTCGAGGCATTGCACGAGATTGGCGGTGTGCTGAAGTACGGCATTCCAGAGTTCCGTCTGCCCAATGCCATCGTGGACGTAGAGATTGAAAACCTCCGCAAGATGGGTGTCCGCTTCGTGAAAGACTGCATTGTGGGCAAGACCATCACGGTGCAGGACTTGGAGGCCGAAGGCTACAAGGCCATCTTTGTGGCCAGCGGTGCAGGTCTGCCCAATTTCATGGGCATACCGGGCGAGAACAGCGTGGGCGTAATGTCGTCCAACGAATACCTCACCCGTGTCAACCTGATGGATGCCAGCAATCCCGCCAGCGACACACCGATTGTGAAGGCCAAGAACGTAATGGTTGTAGGCGGCGGCAACACAGCTATGGACTCCTGCCGCACAGCCAAGCGACTGGGTGCAGAGCACGTCTTCATCGCCTACCGCCGCAGTGAGGCCGAAATGCCAGCCCGTCTGGAGGAGGTAAAGCACGCCAAGGAAGAAGGCATTGAGTTCCTCACCCTGCACAATCCTATAGAATATGTGGCCGACGAAAAGGGCAACGTCACACAGGTGAAACTGCAAGTGATGGAGCTGGGCGAACCCGATGCCAGCGGTCGCCGCAGTCCTGTGCCCGTGGAAGGCCAGATTGAGACACGCGACATTGACCTCGCCATCGTGGCCGTGGGTGTCTCCCCCAACCCACTCGTGCCCAAGTCTGTGGCAGGACTGGAGCTGGGCCGCAAGAACACCATTGCCGTCAACGAGCAGATGCAATCCAGCATCCCCACCATCTTTGCCGGAGGCGACATTGTGCGTGGCGGAGCCACGGTCATCCTTGCTATGGGCGACGGTCGCCGTGCAGCGGCAGCCATGATTGATATGCTGAAAAGACAATAAGATTGAAAATTCTTAGTAGAAAGTGAAAAGTGAAGAGTGAATAGTGAAAAATCTGAATTTCGGTTTAGCTGGCATTAGGCTGCATTTAACCCCAGTAACTTAGATTTTTCACTATTCACTCTTCACTTTTCACTTTCTACTAAAAATCTTCATTTCTCCAACCGATAACTGAAGCGGAAGCCTACGTAATGGTGGCGGAAGTCAGTCCACGAGGTAGTTTGCTGGTAGGCAGACTGCCAGCTGTAGCGGCTGTCGCGGCTGTTGAGTATGTCGTCAAGCTCCAGCGCAAGGCGAGCCTTGTTCTTGAGAACTTTCCAGGTGACAGAAGCGTCCCATGTGAGGAAACTGCGGTTCATGCCGCCCACGGTGTAGCCTCGGTAAACCCATTCCACCAGCCGGGTCTGGAAGACGAAATGCCCGCAGGTTGCTTCGGCGTTAAGCCCGAAGCTGTTGTTCCAATGTGTAGTGTTCTGTTCCGACGAAACTGTGTAACTCAGTTTGTCGGCGTTTATTTCGGCGAAAGCAGAGAGTTTCATCCCATCTTTATCAAAAGAAAGTGCCAGTTTCTCCCTTGGATTGAAGCTGCGCTGACGGTTCAAAGTCCGCTCTGACTGGGTGGGCAGAAGCGTCAGAAAGCCATAGCTTTGCACGACATCCATACGCAGGTCGTTTTGCAAACGGAGATACTCGCCCAGCCCTTGGTCGTAGTTCATGCGGAAGGAAATCAGCCGACTGCCCCTGACGTTTTCGGGGCGGCTGACATAGGCTGCGGTGGCAGGATTATAACTGAGTGCCGTCGTGACCTCACGGTCGGCCTTGCGGAAGCCCAAAGTGGCACTCAGCGAAGTCTGGCTGCGAGCCAGCACCATGTTGTATGTCAGCCGCACGTCGTGCGTGTGGGAGTCGTTCAGCTGCGGATTGCCCTCCGTGACGAAAAGCGGGTCGGTGAGGTCGCGGTAGCCTATGGTCTGCAAGATATTGGGACGCGAAGTGCTGAAATTGTAGTTCAGTTCAAAGCCTACCGTCTTGCCGAGTTTCCATGTAACACGCAGCGCAGGAGAAACGATGAAGCTGCAACGCACAGCAGCCGTGTCGAGTGCGCCGCGCAGATAGTCCTGAGCCTCGCGTTTCCAATTCGCCGTGACGGTGGGCATCAGCTGGACGGGAGCCAAATTGAAGGTTTGTGCAAGCTGCAAGTTATGCTCGTTCATGCAGTAAAGGTTGTGGTAGCTGTTAGCGGCATCTGCCATGCCGTTGGTGAGGAACTCCTGGTCGTCCCGGTTGCGGTTGTAGGAGAAATGGTATTGCACCTGCACCATCCAGCGTTTCGTCATCCAACGAGTGTGGTGCGCCTCTGCACCGACGGAGAACGAAGTGGAGGGACGGCTGTAGTTCTGAGTCTGCCTCGCCGCAGCAATGGACTGGCTGTGCGAGGCAATGGTGCGGTCGGTCTGGCTTTCGGACATTCCGTCCGTGTAGTTCAAGTGAAAGCTGGCACCAAGCGCACCGTCCCGGATGTAATGTTCCCATCCGGCACGAGTGTTCAGCTTGGTATTGTGCCCTTTGGCGTGTGTGTCGATGAGCTGCGAAAGGGTTGGCAAAAAGGTCATCGCCGTTCCCGCCGTTGAGACGGCTTCTGTCTGCTCGTTGGTCGAATGGCTCTCGGAGCGGGTGTTCTTGTGTTCAGCTTCGGCACTGAATGTGAATGTGTTCAGCGTGTCGGTAGCCCAACGTAGGTCGGCGTGCAGTGTCGGACTCAGCTCATGGTTGCGCTGGGTGGTTTCCGCTGTGGTACGGGTGGCAGCAGTGTTGGGCAGATAATTCTCGGTCACGCTGCCCTGCTTGTTCCACCTGTCGTTGTGAGCCAATCCGCCACTGAAGCTGTAGTGGCTTTTCAGTTCTTGCGTGCCTGCCATTTCCTTCCATTTGTGCTGGTAGCCAGCCGATGCGCCCTGCTCCTTCCCGAAGCCGGGGCTCCACATGCTCACACTGCCATCCATATAGCGACGGCGACGGACATCCACATTGTTGGCATCGGCATAGACCATCATGGGGTCAGTCTTCGACAAGCGATTCAACGAAACTTCTGCATCATAGTATTTCGGCGACTGGTAGCCAGCCATCACGTCGCCATACCAGCGGTCGAGGAAACCGGGCTTGACGGTGAGGTCGAGCACCATGTCCTGTGTGCCGTCGTCCTTGCCCGTGCGCTCGGCAAACTCCGACCGTTTGTTGTACGCCTTGATGCTTTCCACGGCTTCGGCTGGCAGTTGTTTCATCAGCTCATCGCCGCCCAACAGACGCTCACCGTCCATCGTCAGGCGGATGGGCTTGCCGTTCCACGAAAGTTTGCCTTCGCCGTCCACCTGCACACCAGGCAGTTGGCGGATGAGTTCATCGAGCCGTGTGCCGTCCTGCAGATGGAAGGCATCTGGATGAAACACAATCGTATCGCCCCTGACGGTGAAGCGTCGGGCGCGGCTCTTCACTTCCACCATCTTCAACATCTGCGATGTCATCTTCAGTTCTATTGTGCCCAGGTCGAGCGTGTCTTTGCGGCTGTCGCTGAAGGCCAGTACGGGCTTCGACTTCGAGCTGTACCCCAGCATCTCGGCCTTCAGTGTGCCGCGTCCGCTGGCAAAGAATGTAAACTTCCCCAAGGAGTCTGTCTTGGTCTGCACACTGCACCAGGCACTCTCGCCCACTTGCTGCCCGAATGTCACTTGGACAGCGGGCAACGGTTCTTTGGTTTCGGCATCGACTACGAGTCCACAGACGATTTCGGCACAAGCGGTCTGCGCAGTGACACAGAGCGTCATGGCGCAGAGCAGGTCCTTGATGTTTTGCTTGTTCATGTTCTTTTCTTTATAAGGGTTAGCGTTTTGTGCATCCAGTAGCATCCCATTGCCGCCAAAGTGGGAATGCAGTACCGCCACAGTGGGAAAACTGTCTGACCGCAGTGGAAGAACTGTCTGACCGCAGTGGGAGAACTGTCTCGCCGAAGCAGGAGAACTGTCTGACGGCAGTGGCAAAGGGGTGAGCCAGAGGTCCCACTGCTTTGCCGCTGCAAAGGTACAGCAGTCGCCCCACCCTCACAAGGGGATGGGGTGGAAACAGCACTGCTATGCCTTCCATCTTGAAAGTTAGTCTTTTATCAATCTGCTTTCCATCTTCTTTCCACCTGGATGGGTGGAAAAGTTGCGCGTTTTTAATTTTCGCGACACACTAAAAGGGGCTGACAATCCGTTTATAAGATTGTTTACCACACTTTTCCCATAGACACGCAAAAACGTAAATATGAAACAGCTGATACATTATATATTATTAGGGACGCTCCTGCTGGGTGTGGCCTGCACGAAAGAGGACCGATTTACGACCGACACAGGCTCGGTGCTGACTTTCTCCACAGACTCCATCCAGTTCGACACAGTGTTTACAACCATAGGCAGCAGCACCAAGCGGTTCATGGTCTATAACAACAACAGCGACAACCTGCGCATCGCGAGCGTGAGCTTCCAAAGCGGCGGCACCAACGGCTTCCGTCTGAACCTGGACGGACAGTACGGCACGTCGTTCAGCGATGTGGAACTGATGGGCAGCGACAGCCTTTTCTGTTTCGTAGAGGTGACAGTGAATCCGCAGGACAAGGACACCCCCGTGCTGATTAGCGACCAGATAGTCTTCACACTGGAGAGCGGCGTCAGGCAAGCCATACAGCTCATGGCGTATGGGCAGGATGTCATCATCCTGAAAGACCAGAAAATAGAGGAAAACACAACGCTGACTGCCGCCCGCCCCTACCTCATCCGTGGCACACTGGCCATCCAGTCTGGAGCCACACTGACCATCCAGCCTGGGGCCACACTCTGCTTCCATGCCGACGGAGGCATAGAGTGTCAGGGAACCATCCATGCCGACGGCAAAGACGGAGAAATCACATTCCGAGGAGACCGCACCGACCGTATGTTCACCTACCTGCCCTACGACCGCCTTGACAACCAGTGGCGAGGCATCACCCTGAACGATTCGAGCCACAACAACTACTTCTACAACGTTGACATTCACAGCGGCAGCTATGGCATCATCGCCACCGACACCATCGCTGACGAGAAGAAACTGGAGATGTACAACTCCGTGGTGCACAACGTAGGCGGCAACGGACTCAAACTGACAAACTGCGTGGCCACCATTGCCAACACGCAAATCAGCAACACACGCGGCAACTGCGTGGAGGTCTTCGGCGGCAAATACGACTTCTGCTTCTGCACCATCGCACAGTTCTGCCCCTGGATAGCTGAACGCGGCCACGCCTTCGTCTTCTACAACGCCTACAACAGCCCGTCCGACGGCAAGACCTACTACATTCCCCTGGAACAACTGGACGTAACCAACTGCTTCATCACTGGATATGCAGCCGACGAAGTCTTTGGCACACCGCTCGAAGCCACGGAAAACCTGCAACCCATATTCAACTTCAAGTTCACCAACTGTGTGCTGACCACCGAAGAAAACACCGACTACACCACCTTCTTCCCCCACTGCACCTACACCGAGAAAGAAGCCGACAACAAGCAGAACTTCCGCACCATCGACACCGATAACTACATCTACGACTTCCGCCCCACAGAGACGAGCGTTGCCCGCAGCAAAGGAGCCAACGTAGGCGACATCCTGAAGAAATACCCCACCGACCGCCTCGGCGTGCAGCGCATTCCCACCATCATCGACGCAGGCTGCTACCAGTATCAGTAAACAGGGACCGCCACATCCCCACATACATTCCCCCTTACAGGCTTAACCTTCACCAACCACAGGTTAAGCCTTTTGTTTATACTCCCCACTAAACCGCAAAAGCCCCCCCAACCGAAAATAGCACACCCCCAAAGTCTTCCGCCCCAAAGTTCATTTAGAAATCTGCTAATTTTTGTAAGCAACCCTCGCGCTCACATAGGCAATGAGTCTGGCTCGCGTAGGCAATCATTTGCGTCTGATTGCCTACGCGAGCCAGACTCATTGCCTACACGACAGAAAGCCCTCCGCACCGTAAACCCTTCTGATTGTTTTTGTTGCACTTATAAAAGCATCAGCAGAATCTTTCAGATTGGCCTCAACAAGGTTATTCCGTAAGAGAGAAACACAATTTAACAAAAGCAACCATCATAAAGACAGAAGAAAAAAAATACTGCAACTTTTTTGCTAAAACATTTGCATAACAAAAAGTTTTTTCCGTATCTTTGCATTGTGTTTTGCAAAAACACACCAAATTCAGCTCAATCGCTTCTCGAATTGCGACCTCGGAAAAGCAAAAAGAGCCAGAAATATCCAATCATTATTGGGATTCGCACCATAAGTGCGGGTTTCCTCATAAATGATTGGAGGCTGTCGCAAGCCTGAGAAGCGTATGATGGAAATCTGCGCTTTCTTTTTTTAAGGTTAGTACAGGTATTTCACCCCAAAGAGAGAATACAAGCTATTTTATTAACCTTAAAAACAAAGAGGCTATGGATCCACCTTAAAAATTTTATTACCCAAGCAACAGTGCCGCACACGCTGACATCAAAATCAATCAATCAAAGTATTAACCTTTATAAAAAACAAAAACAATTATGAACCTGATAGCAAAAATAAAAAGAACCGCCTACATATTTACTGTACTGTTTTGGATGTCATCAAATCTGGCATGGGCAGGAGACGGTGCCGAAATTGTTGAAAAAGTGGAAAGACAAGTTCTCCTGCTGGAAGCATTTGACAAAACCATTGCAAGTGTTATGATTGACCAACTTTCTTCCACTTCAGATACACGAACTTATACCCGAACACTATATCGCGGCAACACTTACAAAGTTGTCGCGGCGGGCGACGACCACATTAAAGACACGGACTTGGTGGTCTATCGTAAAAGTGGAAGTAGTTGGGTGGAGGTCAAAAGAGATACAGACTCAAGCAATTGTGCTGTAGTTTCTTTTGACTGTAATGTGTCAGGAGAATACAAATTTGAAGTAAAAGCCTATAGCTTTGAACCTGGATACAAAAATGCTTACTATGGACTAATCATTGCGTTTTAAGCAAACAAACGTGATTGGGACATAGAACTCATAGCAATATGTTTATGGCAACAAAGATGGAATAACACTTCTTTGTTGCCATTATTCAAAAATCTCGTCGCCTTGCTTTCATGCAGTTCTACGATTATGCAATTGTTCCACCGCAGAACCCAAGCTCAGCAGAACATGGGGAATTTACAAACTCTCTGCCATCCGCTTTCCTGCATCGAAAGCCTTCTGCAAGTCTTCCTCCCAATGCTCCTCACGATATCGACGCTTGTCTGGCTCGGAGAACATAGCCAGTTCGTAGCGGTCGTAGTTCTTCACCTGATAAGTGTTGTAGGCAGTGAGTTTTTCGGGCTGTCCCAGCGCTTGCGTGATGCAATACTCCATCGAGCCGTAACCATTGCAATTGTTATACTCCTGCGTGCCGTTCTGAGTTTCTATCAGCAACACGGGCATCCGCTTCGGAGCCGTCAGGCTGCGGTCGTTGTAGGAAAGCCAGGGAAACGCCAGACGCTCCAGGAAAGTGCGCATCTGCCCCGTCACCTCTCCGAAATAGTTGGGCGAACCCAGCACAAGGCCGTCGGCCTGGGCAATCTCCTCCAGAACCGGAGTGAGGGCATCCTTGAATTTACACAGGTTTGAAGCCTTGCCCTTTATCTTGCAAGCCATGCACGCCATACAGCCCTTGTAGTCAAGACCGTAAAGACGCACCGTTTTTACTTCAATCGCACTGTCCACGGAGTTTGCGCCTTCGGCAAACTTCTGCAACATCGAGGCCGTGTTGAAATTCCTTCTGGGGCCTCCGTCAATAATCATAATCTTCTTCATGCTTATAAGTGTTTTTTGGGGGGTATAGCATACTCTCCAAGCGTTCTACCGCCGCTGTTATGTCGGCTTCAAACCGCTGATGGTCTCGCAGGAAGTCAGTCCTTCCATCAGAAATCTCGTCAAACAAATCCCTACTCATGGCATCAACATACGAAGCAATGGCATACTCTATGTCGTCCCGCTGCCAGTCGAGCGAGGAATGAACATAAACGTTCCGCTTCTGGTGCAGAAAACTATATGCCGTCTCTATGCTGTCCCTTGTTATCATGCGTTGCTGCTTTTAAATTTGCCCACAAAAATACTCATTTTTTTATTAAAAAAGCAGCACTCATAACACATCTTCACTACTCTTTGACCGATTTTGATTGATTTTTCAGTAAAATTGCAGCAAAAAACACAAAAATATAAAACGCAAAAAATGAAAAAGAAAATTATTGCTACATGCCTGATGAGCCTGATAACCAGCTGTGCGTTTGCTCAGGAAGAAAACGGATTTAAGAAAATCAACGTAAGAGAAGACTTCACGGAAAATGGATTCCAATGGTTTCACGATGCCGAACTCCTTGCGGCAGGCGACAAGGAGAAAAGCAATGCCATGACAATTGGATGGGGCGGAATCGGGACGCTCTGGGGGCGCACAGCCCTGACAGTCTATGTGGCAGAAAAACGCTACACCAAGGAATTCATGGACAAGGCGCAATACTTCACCGTGATGACCTTCGATGTAGCCCACAGCAACGTTTTGAACTACATGGGGCACAAAAGCGGACGCGACGGCGACAAAGCCCAAGCCCTTGGTCTGCACACAGCCTATACAACCAACGGCACGCCCTACTACACCGAGGCCGAAATGGTGATAGAGTGTCAAATCATGTACGCAGCCCCCTTCGACCCCCAATATTTCAAGAGCGATGCACCCAAAAGCATGTACCAGAACTTCCCCGCAGGCCTGCACTCCATGTACATCGGCGAAGTTGTAAATGCGTGGAAGAAATAAGAAAATGAGTTACGTACATTTTCATTCGTAGTGCCTAATCCGCACCTCGATGTTTTCATTCTTTAATTGGTCGGAAATATCGGCCATGCGGGTCTGCCCATAGTGATAGGGGAACAGCACTTTGGGCTTCACCTGCTTTGCTGCTTTCACCAGTTGGTCGGTCGTCATGGTGTAGGGCTGGTTGCAGGGCACGAAGGCCACGTCGATGTCTTTCAGGGATGACATTTCGGGGATGTCTTCTGTATCGCCTGCAATATAGATTCTTAGTCCGTCAATGGTAAGGATGAAGCCGTTGTCGCGTCCCTTGGGGTGAAACTGAAGGTGTCCTTCTGTTGTATTGTATGCAGGGACTGCCTCAACCGTGAAGTCGTCGGCCAGCTGTATCTTGTCTCCATTGCCCATCACATTGCCATAACCCAGCACGTCGGCACACCGCTTGTTGGTAATCAGGCTTGTGGTTTCAGCCGTCAGCTGCTTGATTGCCTGCTGGTCGAAGTGGTCTCCGTGTTCGTGGGTCACAAATATGTAGTCGGCTTTGGGCATGGACTGATAGTCTATTGTCCTGTCTCCCAACTTGGTCACGGGGTCAATTTCGATTTCCGTGCCATCGTATTCTATTCTGATACTGGCATGAATGAGGGCGTGGAATTTGACGATTTTTCCGCTCTTTGTTCTAAAGACATCCAGCTGGTAGGTGTCCGTAGCAGTCGGCATTTTTGCTTTTTCCCAGGCCAGGATGCCTCCCTGAAGGTTCAGCACCTTGTAGCCTTCGGCAGTCAACCTGTCGGCGGCATTGGCGGAACGGCGACCGCTCCTGCAATAGACGGCAATCGTGTTTTCCTTCGGCAGGAGCTTTTTGGCGTTTTCCAGGAAATCGCCCTGTTTAACGTCTATGTTCATTGCCCCTTCAAGATGTCCATCGGCAAACTCCGAGGCTGTTCTCACATCGAGCAGTACGATGGCGGGATTCTGTATCTGCTCGGCAAAGGCATTCACTTCAAGGGTTTCGTACTTCTGTTCGCCACAGGCTGATGTCAGCCCCAACATGGCCAACAGGCAGGTTAAGATTTTCTTCATAATTAATTTTACAATTTTTTTTGTAGGAGTTAAGTAGTTAAGCCAATACAGAACGTCAGTAATGGCTTAACTTCTGTCCGAAAGACGAGCGAAGCGATAACTCCTTAACTACCATTTTCAATCTTCTTATCGACCCAAAGTCGCTTTCGTAAGAAAGAATCTTCAATCTTCAATCTCAACTTTTAAATCGGGAAATTGCTTCAGCTTCGGTTCCACGAAACGGGCCGCTGTTCTCCAGTTTAATCGTGCTGACCGCAGTGGCAAAGAGGGCGGCACTGCGTGGGGAGGCTCCTTGCACACGCTGATAGACATAGCCCATGGTGTAGGTGTCGCCGCAGCCTGTGGCATCCACCACTTGCTTCGGGGCGAGGGGCGGAATGTTGTAGAATGTGCCATGAACCAGAACAATGCTGCCTTCGCTGCCGAGCGTAAGCAGCACTTCCTCAATGCCCCAGTCGGCCAATTGCAGGGCGGCCTGGTGCAGGTCGTCCTGGCCTGTCAGCGTGCGGATTTCGTGTTCGTTTACCTTCAGAATGTCAATGTACTTGAAGAACTCCAGCTTGTCTTTCCAGTCACAGGCAAAGACCTGCTCGCCGCGCACCTCGCGCAGGTAGCCCTGGGCATCCATCACTATCGTGCCGTGACGGTGCAGCTCCTTCACCACTTCGAGCGGAAAGTCGTCGGCCAGCAAACTGCCCAGACAGATGTAACGGGCTTCCACTCCCCTCACGCATTCCACCGTGAAGGGGTCGGCCTTGGCTCGCACCCGCTGCTGACGGTCATTCTGGTTCGCACTATATATGTTTTCAAAAAACACACTCTTCCTGCTGGGCACCACATCCACCTCGATGCCTTCCCTGCGGATGTCCTCCACGGCTTGCATCTCGCTCTCGGCCAGCGATGCAATCAGTTTGAACGAGACTTTCGACTGGCTGCTACGTAGCAAGCTACCTATGCCGTGTGCAAAATAGAATGTTGTGCCGCCTGGCATATAGACTTCATGGTCGGGGGTCACAATCTTATCGAGCGTGACGTGGCCTATGCAAATAATATCCTTTTTCATCATGTTCCGAGAGTACCAGATTCTTCTATACGACTGCAAATGTTCATTGTTCTTCCATTTTCATTCGTTAGTACTTATTATTTTCTACGCGGCCACACCCATCTCATAAAGATGTTCGGGGGCAATGTCCACGGTGCCGTCGAGCCAGCAAACAGTCCATCCATCAAGGCTAACGCAGTCGAATACTTCTTTGTCGCGCAGGGGGGCAAAGAGTTTGTACTTCTCAATGAGTGGCAGACAGTCGAAGATACGTTGGCTACCATCGTTGAAAGTCAGATGCAGCCGATAGTCATCAAGCGGACGGGCAGCAGTAACCCATTTCAATTTGTTTTCTATTTCCATACGCTAATCCAGTGGAGTAATCTTTGCCAAAGTCTCGCCATTCTCCATACGCTCCCAGTTCTCCATCAGTTCGTCCTTGTGCAGGTCGAGCCACTCGAAGACAAGATGCAGAGCACGGCGTGGCATCTGCCCCGTTACCCTACCCGTCTGGATGTCAATCGTGGCACGATACTCGTGCGCACATGGAAGTGCGGCGGATTGTAATCAGGCAAATACATCGTGATGACGATTCCGTAGAAATGGCTAATCTCTGGCATAATACCTTTTATTTGATTTATTACGGCGACAAAGTTACAACTTTTTTTGCAAACACATTGCGCTTTGCCGTTAAAAGTGACGAAGGGGGTCACTTCAGCTTTTCCAGAACTCTTTGCAGTTCGAGGTCAAAGGCATCGTAGCCGCTGATGCGGAGGCCATCGCGCACACGGCGGCAGTCGGGAGTGATGGTCTCGTAGTGGGGAATGCCGTTGAACTGGAACAGCTCTCGCAGACGGTCGAACTCCCCGTAGGTGAGACAAACCGTTTCTTCGTCGGCAAGCCATTCAGCCACGTACCGCTTGTAGGCATCGCTGCCCTCAGCAGTGCGCTCCCCTGCGATGAAGACGAGCTTCACGTCATCGCGCTTGGCTATCTGGGCGCGCAGTTCCTTGCTCTCCTGAATGGCACCACGGCAGGGACCACAGCTCATGCCCCAGAAGTCAATGACGAGCAACTTGCCTGGAAACTTGCCGACAAGCTGGCGGATGAGTGCTGCCCCAGGGACATCGGGCAGCGGCGTGGCGAGTTCTGCTTGCGACAATTGGTGGTCGCGAAATTGCTCAGCCTTCTGGCGAATGTAGGGATTCTTCAATGCACCAAGATAGAGCGGGTACAGCTGGTCGAGCAAATCTCCTGCTTCGCGCCAAGTGCTAAACGACTGTATCATTTCCTTATAGACACACAACTGCGCTGTCTGGTTTTCCTTGTCCGTGCCCATGAACTTGCGCAGGGCGGGGAGAAGGTTAGCGAGCTTCTTGGAGTAACACTCAAAGTTTATCTCCATGCCGCCACCCTCGCTGAGAACACCCTTGTAGTGGTCTTCACGCACAGGCTTGGCATACGGGACGCGGTTCTGCAGAAGGGAGAAACTGCTGCTGGCGAAGAGCAGCGGATTGTCGTAGTCAATGTGGCGCATGGGGGCGTAAGTTTCATAGTCAAGATACTTCTTCCACTCCGCGCTGTCGAGGATTTCGGTGTACCAGACGCTGTCGCGCTTCTCGGTTTTCGCCAAGCCTTTTGCTATTCTCTCGATACAACCTATGTAGTTCATTCCGAACTCGGCCTGAAGGTCGGCCAGTGCCAACTGCACTTCCATTGGCGTGTAGTCCTCACTGCGGCTCACCTTTTGCAGTCTGGCCATCGCCCGCTTCCACACTGCCTCGGCCACCTCATTGGCTTCGTCAAACGTGCCCTCAAACTTCCACAGCGGTTCCATCACCTTCGCCATCTTATGCGACGTGCGGAGCCACCGCTCCACGTCGTGGCTGCTGCCATTGTTATAGACGCACTGGTAGAAGTCGAACATTCTCTTGCGCACAGTGATGTCGATGGTCTCGCCGGGGCGGGCGAAGAAGCGGATGGCATTGAAGTGTACCTTCGATTCATCCGCAATGAAAGAGTTGCGGACGGGATAGCTGGCCAGGAACTTCTTGCAGAACGTGCCGTCGTCGGCAATGTCGAGCACCAGCACCGTGCTGGCCTTCTCGAAGACATCTTCGTAGCAGCATGACATCGACGTGAAACCAAACCGCTCTGCGTCGTAGTCCTCAATGCGGCCTTTGATGGTGATGGTGTCGGTCTTGAACCAGTCGGCGGGCACCGCCCACGGGTTTGCCTCGACCAGTTCCTGCATCGTTAGTGCGTTCATCACTTCTATTTTCTCTGAGACGAAAGACACGACTTTCCGAACAACAAATACTGCCACGACAGTCAATAAGACGATAATAAAAACTTTCCTTTTCATTGTTTTTTGTGATTACTAAATCTTTTATATATTGAACACAGAGGCACAGAGATTTTTCTTCAACCAGCATAAACAATCTCCAGCCGTCCCGCCGCAATGCGGGCTTCAAATCCCCCTGGACGCAGAGGCGTGAGCTGGACGGTGGCATTCGCACCATACATATTATATAATAGGATGGCGAGGATGCCCATATTCATGCGGAAATTGATTTCCACTACAGGGTGGAGGGATTGGGAAGTACGCAACAGGTCGATGCCGACGGGTCCGTGGTAGGCTGTCTGACCTAAGTGTCCCTGGTGGTACTCAATGAGGCGAGCCAGCAGAGCGGGGTCGAAGTCTATGAGCGCACGGAGCTGTTCCTGACTGCTGACGAGGTTGTAGCCGTAGGCACCACTTCCCTCCGTGTGGAAAACGCTGTAGCCCAGAAACTCCACACGGTGGTCGGCGTGTACCCAGAACTCCAGTGCAAAGTCGAGCGTCTTGTCGGCATAGTAACGGTCTGAAACATAGGCGCCCTGTGTGCGAAGAAAGCCCTCAAGACGGGTGCGAACCTGCTCCTCCGTCAGATGGGCGGAAGTGAAAACGCCACGGCCAGAGGACGACCACGGCGACTTGTAAATCTGCACACCCTCCCCCATTCCGTCCAGCTCCGTGTGGTAAGCCATCGCGTGCCCCAACAGCCGCCCGTCGTCCAGCTTGCGGAGCAAGTCGTGCAGATAACGGCACGCAAACTCGCGGCTCGACAGTCGGCGCACCTCAGCCAGCCATTCGTCCGAGGGCAATAGCTCTGCGCTGACGCCCATCTGCTGGTATCTGCGCTTCGTGGCCAGGCTCCAGCCCCAGGGTCCATCGGTCCACAGCTGAGCCAACGCAGCCAAGTCCGCCTCCATCTGCTGAATGCGTTTCGGGGGCGAATACTGGCGCAGGTTGGCCGCCAAAGCCATGTCGTTGGACGGATTGAACAGCGGGGGTAACGGCATCCTTCTTTACTTCAAATTCTCTTTCCCCTTGATACTGCTTTTCCAGTAAAAGAAAACCGCCGCACACACAACCAGTCCGATAACAAGAATCCTCAGGAACGGATTTACGTCAAAACCCGGAACAACGGGAGCTATATCCAAAAGCTGCATCATAACAAAAAGTTTTTTAGGTTAAAGCAAATAAATCACTATCAGTTGAGCCAGCACGCCCGTCAGGAAACTAACGGCATTGCACAGAAAACTATAGACCACGGCGCGCCGCACTTCTTTCGTAAACAAGTAGTACCACAGGGCTTCCACCCCGAAGACCAGCAGTTCGCCCACGGCAATGATGGTCCAGCTGTTGGCAACCAAGTGTACAAACAGGTTCAACGGCACATTGGTCAGCACGTTCACAACGACCGAAGCCCACAACACCAGTCTGCGCCTTTCGCGCAGCAGCCACAGCACACCCAGCTCTATCACGATGGTGGGAATCAGTGCAAGCAACAGATTGACTATCAACATACGCAAACCACCTCCCTTCTTCTACAGGAAAGCCCACACATAGGCCGGAACCAAAGCCGCAGCCAGCAGGCCGAAGGCCAGACCCTCGTGCCCCTTCAGTACGACATTGGCCAGGTAGAGCGTGATGGGCATGGTGCAATTGACCGCAAACAGGCCCAGCAGCACCACAGCCTCGTCCAGCTGTCTGCATCCATAGCAAACCAGCCCGACAACGACCATCAGCAGGGCAGCACCAGGCCAGCCCATCGACCTCGCCACCCAGCCGCCAGCCATCTTCCCCAGCATGGAGACTGCGCCCACAGCCAACACTGCCAACTGCCCTTTCGACATATCGGCAGAGAAGGCTCCAGCCAGAAAGGAACGCCCCATCACGATGAGCATCAGCAGGATGATTGACACAGCAAGGAATACGGGGCCGAAATGAACCAGCACTCCATTGGGTCCGGCAGCCCACTGCCTCACGGTCTCCGTCAGTCCACGGTCCCGACGCACATAGTCCGCCGACAGCCAGCCTATCAAGAGGCAGAACACCCAGAGCAACAGCCACGAACTGAACACCATGCCCACCGAGAGGCCGAAGGCACCCGTGGACACAAACACGCCCACCGAACGGATGTCGTTCTGCGTGCGCACAGCCGTCTGCATCCCGCCCCACACGTGGAAGAACGAATTGCCCAACCCCAGCAGCGTAGCCACCAGCAGGGGCACCACGGCAGGGGGCTGTCCGTCGGCCATCAGCCAGACCGTCTGCCCCAAGAGCACAGCTCCCATCAGCAACACATTGGCCAGCAGCAGCAGCCTGTGCTTCTGCCCCACCCTGTCAGCCCACAGCCCCGTCAGCGGCTGCGTCAGGAAGGCCAGCAGATTATAAGTGAGAAACACGCCCAACAGATGCTCCATCGGCACGACACCCGCCAGCAGGTAGAGCTGACAGGCACACAGCCCATCGACCATGAAGTGGAGCATCGAGCAGATAGCTATTGTCTTATATTTCATCACAATCACTTTCCGTTTTAAGAAGTTAAAGGGAAGTGAAGAGTGAAAAGTGAAAAGTGAAAAATCTAAGTTGCTAAGGCTAAACGCAGCCCAATGCTGGCTAAACTGAAATTCAGATTTTTCACTCTTCACTCTTCACTTTTCACTCTTTATCTCCTTTCTCTCCATAGAGTCCATGTTCTCGAATGTATTCCCTCACGCGCCCATCCAGCCATTCGTCTGTGTTTTCGCCACGCCGAATAGCCTCGCGCAGCTGGGTAGAACTGATGTCGAACAGCGGCGCATCCACCGTCTTCACGTCCACCTCATAGCCTGGGCGACGGTACACAAGGATGGGATACTGCGCACGGATTTCATCGCTCTTGTACCAGCGGTCAAACCGCAGCCAGTTGTCAGCCCCGACCACCAGCGTGAACTCATGTTCGGGATAGGCCCGGCGCAGTTCTGCCAGCGTGTGCACCATGTAGCTGGGCACGGGCAAGTGCCCCTCAAAGTCCGACACGCGCACACCCCGCATCCCCTCCGTAGCCAGTTCCGCCATGCGCAGACGGTGCTCGTAGGGCGCAATCTCAGCAGTCTCACCCTGCTTCAGCGGGTTCAGGGGCGAGACCAGCAACCACACTTCGTCCACCAGCCCCTGCTCCACCAGCAGCCGAGCCAACTCCGTGTGCCCCCGGTGAATGGGGTTGTACGACCCGCCGTATATTCCAATCTTCATGTCTGCTCACTGTATGTTTTCCGCAGCAAAGGTATGCACTTATTTTCACACAAGCAAAAGAAAGCGGAATTATTTCGGCACAAAACTTCTGTCACTGCGAACTGAACGCAGCGGCATAGGCAAATATTCTTAGAATCACACTTTGATTCTTAAGAATCATTGTTTGATTCTTGTAAATCATTGTTTGATTCTTAAGAATCAAACAATGATTTATAGAAATAAAGCCTATGCGACAGCTTTTGGTCCTCTGCGACGTAAGTTTTGGCGCTCATCCTGCACCATTTTGCAGTTCACTGCGCTGTGGGTTGCACTACACATTATTATATATATAGAAGAACAGAAATGGTTTGTAAAATGATTGGTGCAAGAGGCTGGAGGGCGACCTCGATGGAGACAGCAAAGTGACCATCAAAGACATCACCGAGTTAATCAACATCTACCTGAGCGACGAAGCCGAGGAGTCGGGCTACAAGGCCGTTGACCTGGGCTTGAGCGTGAAGTGGGCCAACATGAACGTGGGCGCAAGCAGTCCCGAAGACTACGGCAACTACTATGCGTGGGGTTCGTCCGAAATCTCGGAACACAGCGGCATCAAGTACGCCCCCTGGCTGAGCAGCGAAGCCCATATAATGGGCGACCACTATAAATATAATTTCTCCAAATACAGAACCCCTTGTCGGTGTCGGGCAGCGTGTACTGCCCGGCACCGACTTCTTTTCTCATGCCAAACATTTGGCTGTTTGCCAGAAAACGCATACCTTTGCATTACGGAATTTCCGTAACGGAAAAAGCGTAATGCTCTTTTTCTTTCTCTAAAGCACAATCAGACCATGAGAAAACTTGCAACCCCCTTTGTTTATCAAGGTTACGAAGGCCCGCAGTACTTTTGCGACCGCATCGCAGAAACCGAAAAACTGTGTTCAAACCTCTATAATGGACGCAATACCACGCTGGTTTCTCCGCGCAGAATCGGAAAAACGGGGCTGATTCTAAACACTTTTCACCAGATAAAAAAGGAAAACAAGAAAGCATGAACTGAACCTCCAGTCCTATTTGACTTTCAGAAGGCACAAACAAGGACAAAAAAGCACAAAGAAAGCAGAAAAACACAACAAAAAGACAAAAAGTAAGCAAAAAGTTTGTTTTGATTACAAAATGTTTTATAACTTTGCAAAGTCTTTTCGAATAGACACCCCGTAAAAGACGAATCACAAGGCGTGTGTAAATCGTCTGCAACACAAACACAAATTATTTACAAACCAAAAACAAAAGACATGAAAAGATTGACAAAAATGGCTGCAAGCCTTGCAGCCTGCACGTTGCCATTGATGGCAATGGCACAAAACTCAGTAGAGGCAACCGTTTCGGCTGACGTGGTCAGCAGTTACATCTGGCGTGGCCAAGACCTGGGCAACGTGTCTGTTCAGCCTACACTGGGAGTGGCCTACAAGGGACTTTCCCTCTCGGCATGGGGCAGCTTCGGACTGATGAACAACAGCCATGCAGACTACTCGACGAAGGAGCTGGACTTCACGCTGAAGTACACGGTGGCCGGATTCAATGTGGGGCTGACCGACTATTTCAGCATTACCAACGGCAGCGACCCCAAGTATTTCCTGTTCAAGGAAGGCGGTGCCCATGTGCTGGAAGCCAATCTGGGCTACGACTTCGGCCCTGTGGCTGTGCAGTGGTACACCAACATCAGCGGAACGCCCGACCGCTACCTCAACAGCGAGGGAAAGATGAAACATGCCTTTGCTTCGTACTTGGAGGTGAGCGCGCCCTTCCGCCTGATTACTTGCGAATGGCAGGCAGCAGTGGGCATTGTGCCTTTCGACGCGAAGGGCTTCTATGCCGATGCCAACGGATTTGCGGTGACCAACGTCTCGCTGCGTGCCACCAAGCAGCTAAACATCACTCCTACCTTCAAGCTGCCGCTGTTTGGTCAGCTGGTGGCCAACCCCAGCACGCAGAAGTTCTACTTTGTGGCTGGCATCACGCTGGGCATATAATTGGACAATTTGACAATTTACAATTGGACAATTGAGTGACGAGTTGTCCCTATACATTATTTATATATATAAGAGGAAGCAATATGAAAAAGATTGAGGCAATTATTCGCAAGACAAAGTTTGAGGAGGTAAAGGACGCACTGCTCCACTCCGACATTGACTGGTTTGAGTATCACGACGTGCACGGCATCGGACAAAGCCGCCAAGAGCGCATCTATCGTGGCGTGCAGTACAGCACCGACGTGATAGAGCGTGTGGCTGTGACCATTGTATGCCGCGACATCTTCTTGGAACCGACCGTGCAGGTCATTCTCCGCGTGGCTCACACGGGAGACATTGGCGACGGGCGCATCTTCGTGAGCGACGTCATCGACACTTACTCCATCCGCACAGGCGAGAACGGAGACACCGTCTTGAGAGACAAGAAATAAACACATACACAACACAAAGAATAGCACAACACAAACACAACTATGAACGAATTTGCAATTTCACTCAACACCGTATGGATGCTGCTTGCAGCCATGCTGGTTTTCTTCATGCAACCAGGCTTTGCACTATGTGAAGCTGGGTTCACACGCAGTAAGAACACGGCCAACATTCTGATGAAGAACTTCTGCGACTTCATGCTGGGCTCGGTCTGCTTCTGGCTCATCGGCTTTGGCATTATGTTTGGCTGCGAAGGGGCAGGCTTCATGGGTATGCCCAATCTGGGCAACCTCGGTTTTATGACTCGCGAGGACGGACTGCCCATCGAGGGATTCCTCATGTTCCAGACGGTCTTCTGTGCCACCAGTGCTACCATCGTATCGGGAGCCATGGCCGAGCGCACAAAGTTCTCCATGTACTTGGTCTATTCGCTCTTCATCTCGGTGCTCATCTATCCCATCGAGGCACACTGGAGCTGGGGCGGCGGCTGGCTGAACGACGGCGGCGAGGGCACCTTCATGCACGACTTGTTTGGCACAGGGTTCCATGACTTTGCCGGCTCCACAGTAGTTCACTCCGTGGGTGGATGGCTGGCCCTCGTGGGAGCGTTGGTACTGGGGCCACGCCGTGGCAAATATGCTGCCAACGGACAGAGCCGCGCCATTCCTGGCCACTCGCTCAGCCTTGCAGCCGTGGGTGTCTTCATCCTGTGGTTTGGCTGGTTCGGCTTCAACCCCGGCAGTCAGCTGGCCGCCTTCGGTGAGGTCAACAGCCTGGCCATCAGCCACACGTTTGTAACCACCAACATTGCAGCCTGCACAGGCGGTGTAGCCACGCTGATTGTTTCGTGGATTCGCTACGGCAAGCCTTCGCTTTCGCTCACGCTCAACGGCATCTTGGCTGGACTGGTGGCCATCACTGACGGCTGCGACCTTGTCAACATTCCGGGTGCCGCTATCATCGGACTTATTGCGGGCATCATCATGCCGCTCTCGGTGGAGTTCATTGACCACGTGCTGCACATCGATGACCCCGTGGGTGCCAGCTCTGTCCACGGTGTGTGTGGTATGCTGGGCACCATCCTGACCGGCCTCTTTGCCACAGGCGAGGTAGATGACACGATGGTGGGCCTCTTCTATGGCGGCGGCTTTGGTTTCCTCGGTGCACAAATCTTCGGCGCACTCACGGTTGGGCTGTGGGCTGCTGGCACAGGTTTCGTGCTCTTCAAGACGATTGACAAGGTGCACGGCCTCCGTGTTCCAGCCCGCATCGAAGACGAAGGACTCGACATCTACGAACATGGCGAAACGGCTTACGGCGACGCATAGCAAAAAGCAGGAATCCATCTGTCAGTACTAATCAAAGACAGATGGATTCTTTTATAGAACATCAAACAAGGCAATGGAACAGCTAAAACATGAATGCGGCGTAGTGCTCATCAGGCTACTCAAGCCGCTTGACTTTTATCAGCAGAAATACAGCACGTGGATGTTCGGGTTGAACAAGCTCTACCTGATGATGGAGAAGCAGCGCAATCGCGGGCAGGAAGCGGCAGGACTGGCAGTATTGAAGATGAGGGCGGCTCCGGGCAGAGAATTCTTTTTTAGAGAACGAGCGCAAGGAACAGGTGCCATTGCTGAGATATTCAGAGCTGTCAGCCAACAGATTCGAGCCAGCCAAGAGCACGAAAGAACAGACGCGACCAAGGCGGAAGTCGATGTGGCATTTGCTGGCGAAATCTACATGGGGCATTTGCGCTATAGCACAACAGGGCGCAGTGGCCTATCGTATGTTCACCCCTTCATGCGTCGTAGCAATTTCCGTTCACGTTCACTCTGCATCTGCGGGAACTTCAATTTGACCAATGTGGACGAGATATTCCAGAGTGTTACAGAAAGCGGACAACATCCACGCGAATATGCGGACACCTATCTTCTGTTAGAACAAATGGGGTATCAGTTAGATTGTGAAATTGACAGGCTCTGTTGCCTCCACGAGCGCGAGGGGCTTTCAGGTCGGCTGTTGTTCGAGCGGATAGAAGACTGTGTCAACATAGAACATGTACTGAAGGAATCTTCCGCTTCATGGGACGGCGGTTATTGCATCTGTGGCATGACGGGCAGCGGCGAGAGCTTCGCGCTGCGTGACCCATGGGGCATACGCCCAGCCTTCTACTATGCCGATGAGGAACTGGTGGTAGTGGCAAGCGAGCGTCCAGTCATCCAGACTGCGCTAAGACTGGATACTCATGCCATAAAGGAGCTGAACCCTGGAGAAGCCATTTGGGTCAACAAGAAAGGTAAAGTCCGTCTGTCGCAAGTAAACATGCCGCAGGCTGTAGCTCCATGTTCGTTTGAACGCATCTACTTTTCGCGTGGCAACGATGCCGACATCTATCAAGAAAGAAAAAAATTGGGGATCCTGTTGGCTGACCGCATAGCAAGAGCTTGCAACTACGACTTTGCCCACACGGTATTTTCATTCATTCCCAACACGGCAGAAGTGGCATACATTGGCATGATTGAACGTCTCAGGGAGATAAGCCCACATGGACTTAGGGCTGAGAAAGTCGTGTCGAAAGACATCAAACTCCGCACCTTCATCACAGAGGGAAGTAGCCGAAATGATTTAGCAGCCCATGTTTACGATGTCACGTACGGCATTGTGAAAGAGAGGCAGGACACACTGGTTGTCATTGATGACAGCATTGTACGCGGAACCACACTTAAGCAAAGTATCATCCAGATTCTGGGCACACTCAGACCACGCAAAATCATTATCGTTTCTTCCTCGCCCCAGGTGCGTTACCCCGACTACTACGGAATAGACATGAGCCGCATGGGGGAATTTGTCGCTTTCCGTGCAGCCATAGAACTGCTTAAAGAGCATGGCGGGACGAAACTGATAGATGACGTTTACCACAAATGCAGGGCACAGCAACACTTGCCCAAGGAAGAAATCGTCAACTACGTAAAAGCAATATACGAACCATTTACAGACAAAGAAATCTCAAAAAAGATTGCGGAATTGGTAACACCAGAGGATGCAGACTTCAGTGTGGAAATCATTTACCAGAACTTGGAGGGACTGCATCAAGCCTGTCCAAAACATACAGGCGACTGGTATTTCACAGGCAACTATCCCACACCAGGCGGTAACCGACTCATCAACCAGTCATTCTTAAACTGGTATGAGGGGAGAGACAAAACAAGCATTGACTAACATCATTATAACACACACACTTCATGGCACAGACAAAATACATCTTCGTGACGGGCGGAGTGGTGTCATCCTTGGGGAAGGGCATCATCTCGGCCTCCATCGGCAATCTGCTGCAGGCACGTGGCTACAGCATCACCATCCAGAAGTTTGACCCCTACATCAACATTGACCCTGGCACACTGAATCCTTACGAGCACGGCGAATGTTACGTCACGGTGGACGGCATGGAGACCGACCTTGACCTGGGGCACTATGAACGCTTTACAGACATTCAGACCACACGAGCCAACTCGCTCACGACGGGCCGCATCTATCAGTCCGTCATCGAGGGGGAACGCCGTGGTGACTATCTGGGCAAGACCATTCAGGTAGTGCCGCACATCACGGACGAAATCAAACGGCGAATGCGCTTCTTGGGCGAGACGCACGGCTATGATTTTGTCATCACGGAAATTGGCGGAACTATCGGTGACATCGAGAGTGCCCCTTTCCTCGAAGCCATTCGGCAAATGAAATGGGAATTGGGGCAGAACGCCGTCTGCATACATCTGACATACGTGCCCTACCTGAAGGCCGCAGGAGAACTGAAGACCAAGCCCACACAGCACTCCGTGAAGGAGCTGCAACGAGTGGGCATCCAGCCCGACATCTTGATTCTGCGCACGGAGCACCATCTGGAACAGGCGTTGCTGCACAAGGTGGCTGCTTTCTGCAACGTGGATGAATCGTGCGTGGTGCAGAGCGAAGACCTGCCTTCCATCTACGAAGTACCACTCAACATGCTACGGCAGGGGCTGGATGTCGCTATTCTCAAGAAACTGAACATGAGTATAGGCGAGGTGCCTGCACTGCAACCGTGGCGGCAGTTTGTAGAACGGCAACGGAGTGCCACCCATGAAGTCCACATCGGACTGATTGGGAAATATGACCTGCAAGATGCCTACAAGAGTATTCGCGAGAGTTTGCACCAGGCAGCCACCTACAATGACTGCAAAGCAAAGCTGGTGTTTGTCAACACGGAACAACTGACCATGCACAACGTGGCCGAGCAGCTACAAGGTTTGCAGGGTCTGGTCATCTGTCCGGGCTTTGGCGAGCGTGGCACCGAAGGAAAGATTCAGGCCATTCGCTATGCCCGTGAACACGACATTCCAACGCTGGGAATCTGTCTGGGAATGCAAATGATGGTCGTGGAGTTTGCACGGGATGTGCTTGGCCTGACCAATGCCAACAGTACTGAACTGAACCCGCAAACCAGTCATCCCGTCATAGACCTCATGGCCGAACAGAAATCTTTCACTGCAAAAGGTGGCACCATGCGATTGGGTGCATACGAATGTGAATTGCTTGAAGGTTCTCATGTCCATGCCATCTATGGCCAGCGCGTCATTAGCGAAAGGCATCGCCACCGCTACGAATTTAACAACAGCTATCGGGAGGAGTTTGAGCGGCACGGCATGATGTGCGTTGGTTGCAACCCGGCTGGCCAGTTGGTAGAAATCGTGGAGATTCCCACGTTGCGCTGGTTCATCGGCACACAATTCCACCCCGAATATCAAAGCACAGTGTTGCATCCCCACCCGCTCTTCCTGGACTTTGTCAAGTCGCTTAAGTGTTAATTTTTCATGGCTGGCTGTTCATTTTTTCTTCTTCTGTTTTTTAGTCTCGGTTATTATCCTTACCTTTGCAGTTGAATCCAGACAAAACGTGGATTCTACTACATGAAAATAAGGCAAATTACTGGTGCCCTTGAAGAGTTCGCTCCTCTGGCCCTGCAAGACGGCTACGACAATGCGGGATTGCAGATTGGATTAGCAGAGGATGCAGAAGCTACAGGGGCTTTATTGTGTTTGGACGTGACCGAGGCTGTGCTGGACGAGGCTGTCCGACTGGGTTGTAACCTGGTGGTGAGCCACCACCCCTTGCTGTTCCGCCCGCTGAAGCAGATTGCCGGGCGTGACTATATTGAGCGGTGTGTCATCAAAGCCATCAAGCATGACCTCACGCTCTACGCAGCTCACACGAACCTGGACTCAGCACGGGGCGGGGTGAACTTCCGAATAGCTGACAAGCTGGACTTGCAGCAGCGGGAATGGCTCAACCCGAAACAGGGCTTTGATGCCGGCGAAGGCATTGTGGGCACGCTGTCGGCCACCATGGAAACCGAAGCGTTTCTGGCCAAGGTGAAAGCCGCATTCGGAGTGGATGCCCTGCGATACAATGCCTGGACGGGCAAAGAGGTGAAGCGCGTTGCCGTCTGTGGCGGTGCCGGTAGTTTCCTCATTGCACAGGCTGTGCAGAAGGGCTGCGATGCTTTCCTGACGGGCGAAGTGGGATACCACCGCTTCTTCGGCCATGAGGAAGAACTGCTGCTGATGGAATTGGGCCATTACGAAAGCGAGCAATACACCATAGGGCTGCTCCACGACATTATCCACAGCGTACAGCCCCAGTTGCCTATCTACGAAACAAGCGTAAAAACAAATCCTATACATTATTTATAATATTATGGCAAAAAAGAAAGAAACCACCACAGTGGACATGTCGGTGGAGGAGAAACTGAGAAGCCTCTACCAGTTGCAGCTCATGCTGTCGGAAATGGACAAGATTCGCATCCTGCGCGGTGAACTCCCGCTGGAAGTGGAAGACCTGGAGGACGAAATCGAGGGTCTGAAGACACGTATCACCAACACGGAGGGCGAAATCACAGAGTTCCGTGCACGCATCAATGAGTTGAAGACGAAGATTGACCTGGCCAATCAGCAGCTGGACAAGTACAAGCAGCAGCTGGAGAACGTGGCCAACAACCGTGAGTATGACCTGCTGAACAAGGAAATAGAGTTCCAGCAGCTTGACGTGGAACTGAGCAACAAGCGCATCCGCGAGGCTGCTGCACAGGAGAAGTCGCGTGAAGAGTATCTGGAAAAGAGCAAGCTGGCTCTGGAGAACCGCACGCAGGACTTGGAGATTAAGAAGAATGAACTCGACGAAATCATTGCCGAGACGAAGGCTGAAGAAGAAAAACTCCGCGAAAAGTCGAAGAACCTGGAAATGCTAATTGAGCCTCGTTTGCTGCAAGCCTTCAAGCGCATCCGCAAAAATTCGCGCAACGGACTCGGCATTGTGTATGTGCAGCGTGATGCCTGTGGCGGTTGTTTTGCCAAGATTCCTCCACAGCGTCAGCTTGATGTACGTATGCGCAAGAAGGTAATTGTCTGCGAATACTGTGGCCGCATCCTCATCGACCCCGAACTGGCTGGCGTGAAGAACGACAAGCCCGTAGAAGAGAAGCCCAAACGCAAGGTGGTCCGTCGGAAGAAGAAGGAAGATGAGGAAAGCGAAGAGGGGGAATAGTGAAGAGTGACTATGGAGGAACTGAAGTATCATTACAAGTATCCACATCCAAGCGTGACGACGGACTGCGTGATTTTCGGGTTTGACGGAACAAAGCTGAATGTGCTACTGGTTGAAAGAGGCATAGAACCCTATCGAGGCTGCTGGGCTTTTCCGGGTGGTTTCATCAAGATGGACGAGTCGGCAGAGGAGGGAGCAAGGCGCGAACTGCTGGAAGAGACAGGGTTGCAGACTGCGTACATGCGACAGTTCCATGCTTTTTCGGCTCCGAACCGAGACCCACGTGAACGTGTCATTACCATTGCTTACTATGCACTGGTGCTGATTAGTAACGTGAAGGCAGGAGATGATGCTGCCAAGGCGCAGTGGTTCCCGATTGACGAGGTGCCGTCGCTGGCTTTTGACCATGACTTGATTCTTCGCCATGCAACGGCTGAACTGAGAAAGCAGATTCATTTTGAACCTATCGGCTTTGAATTGTTGCCCGAAAAGTTTACGATGAAACAACTGCAACACTTGTATGAGGCTATTCTGAGTGTGAAGTTTGACCGCAGAAACTTCTACAACAAGATGCGGAAGCTGGGCATCCTCACAGAGTTGGACGAGAAGATTCCTTTAAGCAACGGCAAGGAGGCTTTCGTGTATAAATTCAACCCTGAGAGTTATGCAGAGTTGAAGGAAAAGGGATTTAGGCTGGAGTTCTAAGGGAGGCGGTTTTGCGGTTTTACGGTTGGACGGTTATGCGGTTATGCGGTGATATAACCGTAAAACCCTTAAGCGAAGCGACCGTAAAACCGTAAAACCGCAAAACCACTCAGATTTCAGTGTAGGCGGGTATGTCGTTCAAGAAGACATACCCGTTTTTTTCATAATCAAGTCGGCAACAGTAGTGGTGGAGTCCGTTGCTGACAATGAGGTATTCCACTTGCAGCACCATGTTGTAGCGACAAATCTGGTTGAAGACACGCTGGGTGATTTCTACGTCGGGACGTTTGTATTCGATAATCATGCGAGGACGGAGAGCTTCCTGCGCATAGAGCACGGTGTCGCAACGGCGAGTCATACCGTTGAGGGTGAGGGTTACTTCGTTGGCCATAAGAGTCTGGCTGTAGCCCTTGTGGTCGATGAGGTAATGGATAAAGTGCTGGCGAACCCACTCTTCAGGGGTGAGGGCTACAAACTTTCGACGCAGGGTGTCGAAGATTTTCATGGTGCCGGCCATCATCTTGATGTTTGCCTGGAAGGGAGGCAGGTTGAGCTGTTGCATTCTGTTTTTTCTTGTTTCCGACTGCAAAAGTAATAAGTTTATTTAACTTAGACTTTGTTTTTCTTGTTAAAAATGGGGTTGGAGCAATGGCAGATGGGCTGTATTTCATTATTTTTCATCAAAAAGTGGCAAAAAAATGAAGCTGTCTATATTTTTTGTGCTAACTTTGCACTGAACAAAAGAGACGAATGCAATGGAGTGCTGTGATTTGACAAAAAACAATATAGGCAGTTACAAGTTTCTAGCCGAGCCATTCCATGTAGATTGTACTGGACGGCTGACATTGAGCATTGTGGGCAACCACCTGCTGAATTGTGCAGGAATGCACGCTGCCAAGCGTGGTTTTGGCATTACAGACCTGAACGAACATCACTATACGTGGGTGCTCTCGCGACTGGCCATGGAGTTTGAGTGTTTGCCTATGCAGTATGATGAGTTTAGCATCGACACGTGGGTGGAGGCTGTGTATAGCCTGTTTACAGACCGTAACTTCTCGATACACAATGCCAAGGGAGAGGCTATTGGCTATGCCCGCAGTGTGTGGGCCATGATAGACTTGGACAGCCGTCGCCCAGTGAATCTGGTGACCATGCACGAGGGACACATCAATGACTATATTTGTACAGAGCGTGAGTGTCCCATCGAGAAACCTGGGCGTGTGAAGGTCATGGCCACAGAACCCGTCTATAGTTTTTCAGCCAAGTATTCCGACATCGACATCAATGGGCACGTCAATTCTGTTCGATACATTGAACACATCCTTGACCTACTCCCCCTGGAAAAGCACAAGGAAGAGCGAGTAAAACGATTTGAGATTGCCTACATTACGGAAAGCTACTTTGGTGACCAGCTTGACATGTACATGGACGAAGAGGCTGACAGAAATGCCTATCAGGTGGAAATACGGAAACATTTCACAGGCGAAGTGGTTTGCCGCGCTAAAATGGTTTTTGTAAAAAAAGGAACATGAATGAACCACACAAATAACTAACACCTAATAACCAACCTATGAAAAAGACAATTATCACGTTCTCGTTTGCGACCCTGATGGCTTTGCCGCTGATGGCACAGTATGAAGAACGGAAGGAAGACAAGAGACAAGAAAACACGCCCCTGAGTGAGTTTCGAGATGAGCAATCGCAGTTGTTCAACTTTGGCTGGAAATTCCAGCTGGGCAAAGCTGAAGGCGCAGAGAAGCCAAACTTTGACGACAGCCAATGGCGCAGCATTGACCTGCCTCACGACTTCCAGTTTGAAATGCCTTGGGTAGAAGGCGACCCTGCCAACAAGAACTACAAGGGACGTGGCTTCAAGGAAATGGGCGAAGGTTGGTATCGGAAGACCTTCCGCGTGCCAGCCAAACTTCGCGGCAAGCGAGTGACACTGGACTTCGGCGGCATTATCTTCGTTGGCGATGTATATGTCAACGGCAAGAAGGTCGCCTCCACCGACTATGGTTACGTGGGCTTTGAAGCCGACATCAGCAAGGAACTGAAGTATGATGCCGACAATGTCGTGGCAGTCTGGGCCAGCACAGGGCCAGCCAATGGCAGCCGTTGGTACACGGGTGGCGGTATCTTTCGCGATGTCTATCTCAAAGTCAGCAACCAGACACGCATTGGCCGCCACGGACTTTACGTCAAGTCGGCTCCCCACTCCACTGGCATGGAACTTCCCACACAGATTAACCAGCAACTGCTCAAGACCAACGCACTCAATCCACAAAACTCTGCCAACCCCAACCAGCCCTGGGACGTGATGGTACAGCTGCAACTGCTGAACTGGCAAAAGCATGACCTCACCATTCACGCCACACTGAAGGATGCTGACGGCAAGGTGGTAGGACAGACCTCCTGCGGAATGCCCGACCACACCAACCTGCGCACCATCGAAGTGGCCATGCCTTTCATCACTGTGGCTCAACCACACCTCTGGGACATTGACACACCTTATTTATATACTGTAGAAGCCACCGTGAAGGAAGGCGGAGTGACCATCGACAGCGTGAGTGACCAGATAGGTCTGCGCACCATCGAATATTCACCCAAGTTTGGCTTCAAGCTCAACGGACGGAAGACTTTCCTCACAGGCATAGCCAACCACCACGACATGGGTGCACTGGGTGCAGCTGCCTTTGACAAAGGCGTAGAGCGCATCATGCGTCAGTTGAAAGCTTTCGGCTACAACGCTATCCGCTGTTCCCACAATCCCTATTCCGAGGCTTTCTGCAAGATTGCCGACCGTGTTGGTCTGCTCGTTGTCGATGAACTTATCGACAAGTGGTCCGACCGTGAATATTGGGGCGGTCGCCGTCCTTTCATGCAGATTTGGCCAGAACTTATTCCTGAATGGGTGACACGCGACCGCAACCGTCCTTCTGTCATTCTCTGGTCGCTCGGCAACGAACTGCAAACCAACGACGGCTGGAGCGGCTACAAGACTAACGACTGGGGCATTACTACCTACCGCATCTTCGACCAGATGCTGAAACGCTTTGACCAGCAACGACCTACCACCGTGGCCATGTTCCCAGCACGAGCTGGTGCACAACGCAATACGCCCGACTTCAAGACCTACCTTGTAGCTCCCGAACTGGGACAGGCTACTGAAGTAAACTCCTTCAATTACCAGTGGGATGCCTACCCTGGCTACTTCAAGCAGAACCCGAACCTCATCCTCTTCCAGAGCGAAGCCGTCAGCAACCAACTGCAACAGCCCTACTATGGCATGGACCGCCAACGCACAGTAGGTCTGGCGTGGTGGGGAGCCATCGAATACTGGGGCGAAAGCAACGGCTGGCCTAAGAAGGGGTGGAACTTTGCCTTCTTCGACCACACACTCATGCCTAAACCACAAGCCTATCTCATCAAGAGTGTCATTGCCCCAACCGAACCTGTCTGCAAAATTGGCGTGGTCAGTGGCAAGGGCGAACAACTGAATTGGAACGACATCAAAGTAGGCAGCCAAGTCATCAACACAAACTGGAACTGCACGGAGGGTACTAAGCAGAATGTCTTCGTCTATACCAATGCCGAAGAAGTGGAACTCATCTACAACGGTAAGAGTCTGGGCACACAGCGCAACGACACTACAGACATCGCCAAGCGCAACATCACCTATTTCGCAGGCATAGATTACGGTAAAGGCGGACAACTCATAGCCATTGCCCGCACTGGCGGCAAGGAAGTGGCTCGCGACGAACTGCAATCTACAGGCAAAGCCGTTGCCCTGCGCATCATTGCCGAAGGTAAAACTCCTGAAGACACATTCAATCCTAAAGCAGACCACTGGACTGCCGACGGCATGGATTTGCAATACTTCAAAATCTACGCCGTGGATAACAAAGGGCGCATTGTAACTGATGCCACCAACGAAGTAACGGTCAGCGTCACAGGCGAAGCCAGCCTCATGGCCATCGACAATGGCGACCACTACACCAACGACCTTTTCCGCCCTGAAGACAACACCAAGCAGATGCAGAACGGCTACATGCAAGCCATCCTGCGCAGCACACAAAAAGCAGGAAAGACAACCCTCACAGTGACATCACCAACACTGAAAGGGGCAAAAATAACCATATCTTCAACCTTATAAACAACAACTATTATGGATCAAGAACTCATCAAACAGTGTACAGCTGAGGCCCAGAAGTGGCTCAGCCCAGCATTCGATGCCGACACACAGGCAGAAGTAAAGGCCATGCTCGAAAACGAGGACAAGAGTGCCCTCATCGACGCTTTCTACCAGAACCTGGAATTTGGCACAGGCGGTCTGCGCGGCATCATGGGTGCCGGCACCAACCGCATGAACAAGTACATCGTGGGCATGGCCACACAGGGTTTTGCCAACTACATCAACAAGGCTTTCGCTGGCAAACAGGACATCAGCGTGGTCGTAGGTCACGACTGCCGCAACAATTCCCGCCTCTTTGCCGAGACCGTAGCCGACATCTTTTCGGCCAACGGCATCAAGGTCTATCTCTTTGAAAGCCTCCGCCCAACACCCGAAATCTCATTTGCCATCCGTCAGCTCCACGCACAGGCCGGTGTGAACATCACCGCCAGCCACAACCCACGCGAGTACAACGGCTACAAGGCATACTGGGACGACGGCGCACAGGTGCTCTCACCCCATGACACTGGCATCATCGACGAAGTCAACAAAGTGACCATCGACCAAGTGAAGTTTACGCCCAACGAAGACCTCATCAAGATTATCGGTGGCGAAATGGACATCGACTACCTCAACGCCGTACACGAAGCACTGGTTGACCAGGATGTCATCAACCGCCAGAAAGACCTCTGCATCGTCTATTCACCCCTCCACGGCACAGGCCGCGTCATCATTCCTGCCGCCCTGCGCACCTGGGGCTTCCAGAACATCAATGTCGTGAAGGAGCAGATGGTCATCGACGGCAACTTCCCAACCGTCGTTTCGCCCAACCCAGAGAACTCCGAGGCCATGACCCTCGGCATGAAGCTCGGCACAAAGCTCAACGCCGACCTGGTGCTGGCCAGCGACCCCGACGCCGACCGCCTCGCCGTTGTCTGCCGCGACCCGAAGGGCGAATGGTGCATCCTCAACGGCAACCAGACCGCCCTCATGCTCTCCTACTACATCATCGAGAACAAGAAGAAGCTCGGCCAGCTCCGTCCTGGAGACTTCATGGTGAAGACCATCGTCACCACCGAGACCATCGCACAGATAGCCCAGCGCAACGGCGTGGAAATCCGCGACTGCTACACAGGCTTCAAGTGGATTGCACGTGAAATCAAAATCAGCGAAGGCAAGCAGAAGTACATCGGCGGCGGCGAAGAGTCGTTTGGCTACCTGCCATACGACAAGGTGCGCGACAAGGACTCACCAGCCTCCATCTGTCTGCTCTGCGAAATTGCAGCATGGGCCAAGGACAACGGCATGACCCTCTACGACCTGCTTATGAAGATTTACCTCGACTACGGCTTTGCCTACCAGAACGCCATCTCCGTCGTGAAGCCAGGCAAGAGCGGAGCCGACGAAATCAAGCAGATGATGGAAAACTTCCGTCAGACTCCACCCACACAGCTTGGCGGCAGCCCAGTGGTCTGCATCAAAGACTTCAAGACCCTGAAGATGGTGAAAGACGGCAAGGAGTCCACCCTCGACATGCCAGCTACCAGCAACGTGCTTCAGTGGTTCACAGCCGACGACACCAAAATCAGCGTCCGTCCTTCTGGCACCGAGCCAAAGATTAAATTCTACGTCGAAGTCAAAGGCGAAATGGGATGCCCCAAGTGCTACGACAGCGCAGTCAAGACAGCATCCGAGAAAGTAGAAGCCATCAAGAAAGACCTTGGACTGTAAGAATCTGATTACGTGAAAAACTTTTAGTGAAAAGTGAAAAATCTAAGTTACTGGGGCTAAACACTGCCTAATGATGGCTAAACTGTAACTTAGATTTTTCACTTTTCACTATTCACTTTTCACTTTTACCTTCTTCCACCGCTCAATCACTCGGCGTGGCGAATCACCCAGCCAACTATATCCGTTACGCCGCTCATAGCTAATGGCATTAAAATCCTTCAGTGGCAGACCGTGACGGTCAGAGAAAAGCGGCTCCTCCGTTTCCAAATCATAATACCGTGCCCAAACATCCGGGGCTTCAGGGTCAGAGACCAAACGCTTGTCGGGTTGACCCTCAGCATTGGTAAACGACTCCAACTTCACGCCATGGATGGCATGACTTTCCAGCCACTCCACCGCACAGGCAATGCGAAAACCCAAAGTGTCACTCGGTTGCTCGGCATAACAATCCATCAAAAGCTGAAGAATGTCAACCGTTTCGCCGTGCCCACAATAGGCAGCCAGCTCATACTTGCGAGCCGAGGCAGGAGCCAGCGTCACTTCGTCGTGCTGCTGACACCACACGGTGGGCCGTCCGTCCGCCCTGCGAATCTGACAATCCAAAATGCACCGAAGTCCACGACGAAAAGCAGCACCGCAATGTTTCCGTAGAGCCCCCTTCACTCCGAGCAAATCGTATGGCGGCTTATTCTCAGCCACATCCTTCAGCAGCCTCATCACACGAACCATCGCATTATCATTAAACGTAATGTGGTTGGAGTACGACTCCGCCGAGCGCAGTGGCCAAAACTGCGGCCAACCGCCATTGTCATATTGCATCGCAAGCAAATACTTGATACCTCGAAGGAATGCCAAACGATAAGGTTCTGAAGCCTTAAGGTCATAAATGGCTGAAGATTGCATTTCGGCAACAGTCTGTGCCAGTACCCCTAATTCATAAGTCGTGGCCCCATTATCAATCGTGCTGCCAACACCCGTCAGCCTACACTCCGCCATGTACGCCTGATCTGCCCCTCGCAGCCAATCCTGGTTCTTCAGCCACCCACCACTCGCCATCTGATACTTCACAATGCTGTCAGCCAGTGCTAAGTCCTGTGCCGACACAAACAAACAAACTATAAGCGATAAAAGAAAAAAGAAATATTTCATGAAAACAGGAAGCAATACAAAGACCAAGCCCCAAAAACAAAACCCACTGAAAAATCAGTGGGTTTGCAATTTTACGATGCGGAGAGAGAGGGATTCGAACCCCCGGTACCTCTCGGTACGGCGGTTTTCAAGACCGCTGTAATCGACCACTCTACCATCTCTCCTTTGAGGATGAAAGAATGGGGTGCCCCATTCTTTCCCTCTTGTACGCCCTCAGGGGCTCGAACCCTGGACCCATTGATTAAGAGTCAATTGCTCTACCAACTGAGCTAAGGACGCATTTTAATAAGTTTGGAAGTGAAAAGTAAAAAGTTGCCTTTATGTTCTTTTCTCTTTGAGCTTCAGGATGGGCTTGAACCAACGACCCCATGATTAACAGTCATGTGCTCTAACCAACTGAGCTACTGAAGCAAATCTTTTATTTCCTTGTCGTGAAGAGGAGGAGACTCGAACTCCCACGGGCTGAGCCCACTACCCCCTCAAAGTAGCGCGTCTACCATTCCGCCACCTCTCCATAAGGATTTTTTGTCCGAAAACGGATGCCACTTCGTTGAGTGAGAGCCTCTTGTCGGATTCGAACCAACGACCCCGAGATTACAAATCACGTGCTCTGGCCAACTGAGCTAAAGAGGCGTAACCGGAAGACCGATTTGTTGTAGAGCGGAAGACGGGGCTCAAACCCGCGACCCCCAGCTTGGAAGGCTAGTGCTCTATCAACTGAGCTACTTCCGCAACATTTCCCTAATTATCATTCATCACATAGTACTAACTTTTATCATCCGTGGGCAGGGACGGATTCGAACCGCCGAAGCCGTAAGGCAACAGATTTACAGTCTGCCCGTTTTAACCACTTACCTACCTACCCGACTCTAAAAGAGTTTAGTCATTTTGCGCATTACGTGACCCGCACAGGATTCAAACCTGTAACCTTTTGATCCGTAGTCAAATGCTCTATTCAGTTGAGCTAGCGGGCCATCATGTAATTGAGAAATGAATGTGGGCGCTGACGGATTCGAACCGCCGACCCTCTGCTTGTAAGGCAGACGCTCTGAACCAGCTGAGCTAAGCGCCCTCATTTTCGTTGTCCAATCTTTCAATTTTAGTAACCTCTCGAATGAGGTTTTGTTGCCTTGTGAAGTTGTTCCTTCCCGAAAGCGAGTGCAAAGGTACGGACTATTTTCGACGTGGCCAAATCTTTTCAAGACTTTTTTCCAACTTTTTTTAGCAGGAATCCTTAAGTGCTTAATAGTCAACAAGGATTTAAAATGCTAAAATTTGCCGTTTTTCCGCCTTTGCATCCGTAGAGCCTCCGTTTGAGGTCTCTACGTGGTTTTGGAGCACCCCAGCTGGGGATTTCCTGGAAAGCTATTTCAGAACCGAAATGTTGCTTACCAAAGCTGCGACTGCTACGAGTGCAGCCAGAATCAATGTCAATGTTTCCATAAAACAATCCTTTCTTTTTTTAATTAATACTTATTTTCCTGACCCAATCTTTTTTCCTCGTTTCAAGTACCTACTGAAAGTATGAACCTAAAAACACTAACTTATTAACCTAAAAACTTTCCTTTTCTTATATATATAAATAATGTGTCGCTTGCTTCAGAACATCCTTACGGACATCTTTCGCTTGATTTCGCTGCAAAGGTACGGAGACTTTCCCATACGCAACAAACATTTAAGGCAAAAGATTGCTACAAACATCAGTTTTATTGATATAAAACAATAAATGCTTGGGCACACGTATTCATAATGTACTTTTATGAGTGTACCCAAACAATTATAACACTTGTGTTGAGAACAAGCAAAATCTTGTCTGCAGACTACAGATTCTGCTGAAAGAAACGCTCCAGCTTGTCGTAAGGAATCAGACCAGCCACGTCATCGTAGAGGTCAACGTGGGAAGCACCAGGAATGATGAGCAGCTCCTTATTACCAACAATCTTGCTTTCGCCTTCAACCTTAACGCCTGTCATCTTCTCGAAGGCGTACTCACTGAAATAGCGAGAATGAGCCTTTTCGCCGTAGATGAGCAAGACAGGAGTCTCGATTTCGTGTGCCCAAGCCAACAAAGGCTGGTTAAGGAAAGACTGACAACCAACAACGTTCCAGCCGTCTGTCGAGTTGCCACTGCGTTCATGGAAACCACGCTCAGTCTTGTAGTAAGCATGATAATCCTTCACGAACCAAGGAGCATCGTCGGGCAGGGGATCGATAACACCACCCGCACGCTTGTAAGTGCCAGCCTTGTAGTCAGCTGTGCGCTGGGCGGCAATGGCTCTGCGCTTCTCCATGCGCTGAGCGGACGTGTCCTCACTCTTGAAGTAACCCTCCACACTCACTTTGCTCATGTCATACATCGTCGAAGCCACGGTTGCCTTGATGCGAGGGTCAATGGCAGCAGCATTGACAGCCATGCCGCCAAAGCCGCAAATTCCGATGATGCCGATGCGTTCCGGATCTACCTCGTCAAGGTTTGACAGAAAATCAACTGCGGCCAGGAAATCCTCGGTATTGATGTCGGGCGAAGCCATGCGGCGAGGCTCTCCCCCACTCTCTCCTGTGAAAGAAGGGTCAAAGGCGATGGTCAGGAAACCGCGCTCGGCCATGTGCTGAGCATAAAGTCCACTTGACTGCTCCTTCACGGCTCCAAAGGGTCCGCTGACAGCAATGGCGGGAAGACGGTTGGGGGATGTAGCAGCCCCTTCCCGCTCCTTGGGCCAATACATATCGGCTGCCAATGTGATGCCATAACGATTGTGGAAAGTCACTTTCTTGTGATTCACCTTGTCACTCTTGGGGAACGTCTTGTCCCACTCCTGTGTTAATTCCAACTTAGTCATATTTTCTTCGGTTAATGGTTTGTTACTATTCTGCATACATGCTGCCAGCATTCCCGCTGCCAGCATTGCAGTCACTAAAAGCTGTTTCATGGAGTATTGTCTTTTCATCATTTCTTATGCACTTTGCCTATAGTCCGACGGTGTCCGTCCCGTATGCGCCTTGAACAGCCGCGTGAAATGGCTCACGCTGCTGAAGCCCAGTCGCTCACTAATCAGGGTGATGGGAACATCCGTCGTGCGCAGTTGCTGCTTGGCCATGGCCAGAATCTTCTGTGTGATGAAGTCTTTGGCTGTGCTGCCCAGTTCCTTGCGGACGAGGTCGCCAAAGTAGTTGGCCGAAAGACACAGTTCGCTGGCACACCATGCCACAGTGGGCTGCCCCTTCAGCATCAGCTGGTCACCAGCAAAATAGTCGTCCAGCAGACGTTCAAAACGGCTGATGAGCGAAGAATTCACTTTGTGGCGAGTAATGAACTGGCGGTCATAGAAGCGCAAGCAATAGTCGAGCACCAGCTGCACATAAACCGTCAGCAGCTGCAACGAATGCTGGTCGATGGCATGATTCAGTTCGTTGGCAATATGCGCAAAAGTGTCCTCAATCGTCCTGCGCTCATCGTCACTCACATGGAGAGCCTCGCGCTGGTCATAGCCAAAGAAGCCATACTCACGAATGCGGTCAGCCAGCGGCGTGCCAAAGAGCAAGTCGGGATGGAACAACAACGCCTTCCAGCTACTGTGTTCACCCGCTACGAACTCAGTCGTCACCATCTGCCTGGGAGCCATGGTCACAATGCTGCCAGCCTGATAGTCATAAGTCTCACGTCCATAGCGCAAACGGCACCCCACGCCCTGCTTCAAGAACACGGCATACAGTCCATACCACACGGTCTGCGTCAGCTGTCCCTGCTGCGGTGCATAGTCCTTCACGTCCACCACGGTCACCAGCGGATGTTTCGTTTCTATGCCGAACATCCTGTTATACTGCTCTACGGTTTCTATTCTCTGCGTCATACGGTGCAATACTAATCCTTATTTGAGATACTTCTTACCATTTTTAATATAGATGCCCCGCCCAGGCGACATTGTCCGAACCCCATTCAGGGCCGTAAACTCGTTCTCCTTCTCGGCTGTTGCCCCTACAGACCTGATGTCCGTTGCAACAGCAGCAGACAGCGTCACACTGACACGCCCCTGCCCTGCTTTCAGGAATGACTTCAGCTGGTCGAGCGACGCATACTGAATGCGTCCCAGCCGCGTGTAGCTCCACGAATTGCTGCCGTAGAACAGCACCATCTGGTTGCCGTTATACAGAATCACATCGCCAGCCTCCGTCGTTATGTGCGAATTGCTCGTGGGCAGTGAACGTCCCAATGAGCCCACCTTTTCAAAGCCTCCGTAATCATCGGCTTCGTAGGTGAGTGGAGCCACTTGCAGTGCCGCCAACAGAGCCTGTGTAGCCTCGTTGTCAACGAGACTGACGGGCAAGGTCTGTCCGTCAATTGTCATATAGATTTCCATGTTCGATGAGGGTGTTTGAGCCTGGGCCTCCTCGCCAGAGCAGGAGATTGTGAGCAATGCTGCGACTGCCAACAACAGGCGTGAAATAACGGTTCGTTTCATAGAATACTGATTTTTACGCTGCAAAGGTACGGCTTTTCAGCCAGATTTCGTTGTACGTTTTACGGATTCATTTTACACTTTCACAGAAATGTTTAAAAGATGTAAGCAATGGGACGGAGTCGCGTAGGCAATGCTGCGTGAACAATTGCCTACACGAGCGCGACGCATTGCCTACGCGGGAGCGATGAATCCTATACATAACACACTCAGTTTGTTTCAACTACTCATTTTGAGGCAGTTCGCAGGTGTATTTTTTGTATTGATGCCCGTTTTTTTGTCACAATACACATTCTTTAACACCCGAAGCCCTGCACAACCTTGTTTTTTTCAAAAAAAATCTTAACTGCGGGGTGTTTTTCCTGCAAACGTTTGTGGAAACGGGGCGAAAACCCTACATTTGTAGGAAAAACGTGGCTAAGGGCTACAGACACATCGTAGCGGAGCTAAAAATCAAAAAGATACGTCATGAAGATACTTTTCAGCATAGAATATTATACAAAGTGGGGCGAGGAAATTCGCATCCAGCCCCGCCTGCTCCTGAAGGACGGCAGCAAACAGATTGCCCAGGAACAGCCATTGAACACAGAGGACGGACGGCTGTGGAGAGGCGAACTCTCTCTGACGGGCGGAGGTGCCATCGGCATAGAGTATCTGTATGCCATGTACCGCGATGGCGAACTGGTCTGGACTGAATGGGAAACAGCTCCGCACCGAATCACTTTCGACATCGACTTCGACACCTATATTGTGGATGACAGCTGGCGACCCATCCCCGAAGACCTGCCCCTCTTCTCCAGTGCATTCACCGAGTGCATGGGAGCCAAGGAGGAAGGCCGCAGCGATGCCGGCAGTCCGAGACTCTACCCCGTTACCTTGCAGCTCAGAGCCGTAGAGCCACGTCTGCGCCGAGGCGAATATCTGGCCATCTGCGGCAGTTCGCCCCAGCTGGGCGAATGGCGAGTGGCCCAGCGGATGCACCTCATAGCCCTGCAAGAGTGGGCCATCAACATGGATGCCTCGCTGCTCTACAACGAAGTGGAATATAAATATGTGGTCGTCGATGCCCAGGGCAACATCCTGCGCTGGGAAGAAGGCATGAACCGCACCCTGCGTTCACCAAGGCTGGGCATGAGGCAAATGTGGCTGAAGACCGACAGCCGCCCCGCCCTGAACTATGCCAACTGGAAGGTGGCAGGCGTGGTCATCCCCGTCTTTTCGCTCCGCACGGGTGGCAGCTTCGGCGTGGGAGACTTTGGCGACCTGAAGGCCCTCATCCAGTGGGCAGTACGCACCAAGATGCACGCCATACAGATTCTGCCCGTGAACGACACCATGACGGTGGGCACATGGAAGGATTCCTACCCCTACAATGCCATCAGCATCTACGCCTTCCACCCCGTCTATTGCGACCTGCGCGCCCTGCCACGGCTGAACGACAAGCTGGAGATGGAGAAATTCATGATGGCACAGCAGGAGCTTAACGCCCTGCCACAGATGGACTACGAGCGGGTAATTGCACAGAAGATGCGCTACCTGCGGCTGGCCTATCAGCAAGAGGGAGAGACCACGTTCCAGACTGCCGACTACCAGCAATTCTTCACCAGCAACAAAGACTGGCTCGTGCCCTACGCCGCCTTCTGCTATCTGCGTGACACCTATGGCACAGCCAACTTCCCCACATGGCCCAAGCACAGCAAATACAACAAGCGAGCCATCGAGCGGATGTGCAGCCCCAAGTCGGCAGAATACAGTGACATAGCCTTCTACTACTACGTGCAGTATCAGCTCCACCTGCAACTGCTCGATGTGCGCAACACTGCCCGCCAGAACGGAGTCATCATCAAGGGCGACATCCCCATTGGCATCAGCCGCGACAGCGTAGAGGCGTGGACCGACCCACACCTCTTCAACCTGGACGAACAGACCGGTGCGCCGCCAGACCCCTTCTCGGCCAATGGCCAAAACTGGGGATTCCCCACCTACAACTGGGAAGCCATGGCCGAAGAGGGCTACAGCTGGTGGATGCGCCGATTCCAGAAGATGGCACAATACTTCGATGCCTACCGCATTGACCACGTGCTGGGTTTCTTCCGCATCTGGTCCATCCCCATGCACAGCGTACACGGCTTGCTGGGCCAGTTCTCGCCGTCGCTCCCCATGAGCATTCCCGAAATAGAAAGCTACGGACTGAAATTCCGCCACGAACAAATGACTCGTCCCTACATCACCGACGAAATCGTGGGGGAAATCTTCGGCTACCGACGCGAACTCATCACCCTGCTCTACCTTGACCGCCGTCCTGATGGCCGCTACGACCTGAAGCCCGAATACGGCAGCCAACGGAAGATTCAGCAAATGTTCGACGGAAAGGAGAGCGAAGACGACATCCTGGTTCGCGACGGACTCTACACCCTGGCCTCCAATGTGCTCTTCGTCCCCGACAGGCAATATCCCGACCTCTACCATCCACGCATCATGGCTCACCAGGACTATGTCTTCCGCTCACTCTCGCTGGGCGAACAGGCGGCCTTCCAGCATCTTCACGACGACTACTACTATCGCCGTCACAACGATTTCTGGTATGAAGGAGCCATGAAGAAACTGCCAGCCCTCACCCAGAGCACCCGCATGTTAGTCTGTGCTGAAGACCTCGGCATGGTACCCGCCTGTGTGCCCTGGGTCATAAACCAGCTGCGCATCCTCAGCCTCGAAATTCAGACCATGCCCAAGCAGGAGGGCCTGCAATTCGGTCTGCTGCAAAACAACCCCTACCGCTCGGTGGCCACCATTGCCACCCACGACATGGCTCCGCTCCGTATGTGGTGGGATGAAGACGAGCAGCGGGCACAAAACTTCTACAACTGGGCCATGCACAACGACGGCCCCGCACCCCACCCCGCTCCGGGCTGGCTCTGCGAAGACATCGTGGCGCGTCACCTCTTCTCCCCTTCCGTGCTCTGCCTCCTTGCCTGGCAAGACTGGCTCGCCCTGGACGAGCAGCTACGTCTGCCCGACCCCAATGCCGAGCGCATCAACATTCCCGCCAACCCACGCCACTACTGGCGTTACCGTATGCACCTCAGCATCGAGCGGCTGCTGGCGGCAGACGATTTCAACGACAAAGTGGCTGCACTGATTGAAAACTCTGGCAGAGCATAAACCACACACACATTTTCAATGAAGAAACAGAAAACCAGATACAACAGGCGGAAGTTTCTGCTGGCCTTCACCGTGGCCATGCTCCTGTTTGCCGCCATACGCCATGTGTTTACCATTCAAGTGCCCATGCTGGCCATGAACGACGACAACGAAGCCACCGATGACGACGACATCACAGAAGTCTATGTGGGAAGTCAAGACGACGAATGGTACTCCGAAGCCAACAGCGACGAAGAAACCACAGAAGAAGAAACTGCTGAAGAAGCCACGGAAGAACTTACAGAAGAAAGCTCCACCGAGGAAGAACCTACAGAAGAACGTCCAGCCGATGATTCGGTGGTGCCTCCTGTCAACAATAGCATCAGGCAAAATCCACACCGTGTGCAGGGTGTCTATTCCTGGACAGAGTGTTTCCCCGACATCAACGACGTGCAACTCATTGCCGCACAGAAAAACGGCATCACCCCCGTCAAGAGCCGCCGAGAAATCCAGCAGCTCATCCGTCAGCACAAGCTGGTCAACATCTGCAACTCACCCTACTACACCGTAGATGAACTGACCCACTCCATGCCCTACCTGGTGCCCAAAGCCCAGCACCTGCTCAACACCATCTGCCTCAACTTCATCGACTCGCTCCAGATAAAGGGGCTTCCCGTCCACCTGCCCATGGTCACCTCTGTGCTCCGTACAGCAGAAGACGTGTCACGGCTGCAAAAGGGCAACGGCAACGCTACTACCCACTCCTGCCACTGCTACGGCACCACCGTTGATATTACCTACAACCGCTTCGTTCCCCTCGTTGGTTACTACGACCCACACACACCCCTCCTGCGCTACGACCTGAAGATGAAACAGGTTATGGCCGAAGTGCTCAACGACCTCCGCACTCAGGGACTCTGCTACGTAAAATATGAACGAAAACAAGCCTGCTTCCACCTCACCGTCAGATAACATGCACCCCCTCCTGCACCCATTGCCCCACGGAACTGAGTGCATACCCTCGCCCCAACAGTTCACCTACCCCTTCCGCTACGAGCCGCACCCCCTGTGCATGGCCGCTGCAGAAGACATCAAGCCACGATGCCGTGAACTGCTCAGGGCAGAACACGGCGGCAAAATGTTCGGTGTGCTCATCGTGGAGCAAGACGGCAAACGCTACTATTTGGCTGCTTTCTCCGGGCTGCTGGCTGGCTCCTATCTGCAAGACGGATTTGTCCCCCCGGTCTATAATTTGCAGAACCCCAGCGGACACTTCAAACAAGAAGAAGCCCAGATTACAGCCATCAACCACCGCATCCAGCAAGGCGAAGACACCCCAGCCCTCCGCACCGAGCGCAAAACTCGCTCCATTGCCCTGCAACGCTGGCTCTTCGCCCAGTTCAACCTGCTCAACGCACAGGGCACAGCGCAGAACCTGCTCGACATCTTCCAAAACCAGCCCCGCATCCTCACCCCAGAAGAATATTTCCACAAGGCAGAAGCCCCCTCCACCGCCATCAAAGTTCCCTCAGGAGCGGGCGAATGTTGTGCCCCCAAACTGCTGCAATACGCCTACCAGCACAACCTACGTCCCCTCTGCATGGCAGAATTTTGGCTCGGCCCATCACCGAAGGACGAACTCCGCACCGACGGCAACTACTACCCGGCCTGTCAGTCCAAGTGCAAACCCATCCTCGCCCACATGCTCCAAGGGCTGCAAGTAGAAGAAAACCCCATGCTCAGCCGCAGCAGAGCCGTAGCAGCCCAGGTGGAATACATCTACGAAGACCCCGACATCCTCGTTGTCTATAAACCCGCTGGCCTACTCTCCACCCCCGGCAAAGACGACGTGCCCTCGCTGCTCGACATTGTCCGCCAGCAGCATCCCCAAGCCATCAACGTGCACCGTCTCGACATGGACACCTCTGGCCTCCTCCTCTTTGCTCAGAACGAAGCGGCCTACAAAAATCTGCAACAACAATTCTATCGGCAAACGGTAAAAAAAGAATACATCGCCCTGCTCAGCGGCACACCGTCCCCCAGCCTGCCCACCGAAGGCACCATCACCCTGCCACTCTTGCCCAATCCCCTCGACCGTCCCCGCCAAGTCGTCAACCGTCAGCATGGCAAACACGCCGTCACCCACTACCAAATGCTCGACACAAACCGTGTCCTCTTCCTCCCCCAGACAGGGCGCACCCATCAACTCCGTGTACACGCAGCCCACCCCGACGGCCTCGGCACCCCCATCCTGGGCGACCCCCTCTACGGCACACCCGCCGACCGCCTCTACCTCCACGCCCAAAGCCTCACATTCGTCCACCCCCGCACCGGCACGACAATGACATTCCGCAAGTCCCCCGACTTCTAACCCCGCTGTCCAGTTCCCTTCCCAAAGTCCAGCTCCAGCTGCTTCCACACCTCATGCTCCTCCCGCGCATGACTCACCGAAAGCCCCAGCAGACGGATGGGACGCTCACGCGAATAATCCACCTCCGCCATCAGAGCCTTGCTCGCTGGCAAAATGCACTCCATCGTGTCGAAAGCCTCCGTGCGGCTCGTCTTCGACCGTGTAATCTGTGTAAAATCAAAAAACTTCACCTTCAACGTCAACGTGTATCCACGGAAGGGATGCGCCTTCAGCCGCCGCAGCAACTCTTCCGCCAAGTGATACAACTCAATCACCACAGCCGACCTCCTGTAAATATCCCGCTCAAACGTTGTCTCACAGCCCACCGACTTACGCAGCTGCACCGGCTCCACAGGCCGTTCATCAATGCCACGCGCAAAATTATAATACATCTGCCCCGCCTTTCCGAACTCCCTCGTCAACCCCTCCAGCGACCAGTCACGCAGCTGCCAGCCACAATAAATACCCATGCGGTGCATATGCTCAGCCGTCACAGCCCCCACACCCCAAAACTTTTCTACCCGCAAAAAAGAGATGAAACGCAACGCCTCTGACGGACGTATCACAAACAAGCCGTCAGGCTTCTTCCAGTCCGACGCCACCTTCGCCAGAAACTTACAATACGACACACCCGCCGAAGCCGTCAAATGCAGCCGTTCCCAAATCTTCGCCCTAATCTCCTGCGCCACCTCCGTAGCCGACACCATCCCCCGTTTGTTCACCGTCACATCCAGAAAAGCCTCGTCCAGCGACAACGGCTCAACCACATCAGTATATTCATGGAAAATCGCATGAACCTGCTCCGACACTTCCTTATACTTTTGGTAATCACCAGGCACCACCACCAACTCCGGACACAACTCCATGGCACGCCGGGTTGACATCGCCGAGTGTACCCCAAACCTGCGAGCCTCATAGCTCGCCGTAGCCAGCACACCCCTGTCGCTCAGTCCACCCACCGCACAGGGCTTGCCCCGCAGTTCAGGACAATCCCGTTGCTCCACGCTCACAAAGAAGCTGTCCATGTCAATATGTATAATTTTTCTTTCCAAAACCACACTTCTTTCACAAAAAAACATGCAAATGTCGATAAAAAACAAGCAACTACAAAGAAAAAAGCCGAAAAAATCGTACATTTGCACCCCTAAAAAAAGAAAAAAACATGGCTGAAGAACTCATCATCACCGCCACTACCAAGGCAGAACAATACGCCCAGCTGCTACCCCAAATTCAATCGGTCATTGCCGACGAACCCGACCCCATCGCAAACATGGCCAACACCGCCGCCATGCTCCACCAAGCCTTCCGCTGGTGGTGGGTAGGCTTTTACCGCGTAGCCGATGCCCACACCCTCGTGCTCGGTCCCTTCCAGGGTCCCCTCGCCTGTACCCGCATCCGCAAAGGTCGCGGCGTATGCGGAACCGCATGGCAGGAAGACCAGACACAAGTCGTCCCCGATGTTGACCAATTCCCAGGCCACATTGCCTGCTCCAGTGCCTCGCGCAGCGAAATCGTCGTCCCCGTCCACGACACCCACGGCACCGTCGTCGCCGTGCTCGACATCGACAGCGACCAGCTCAACGCTTTCGACGAGACCGACCGCCACTGGCTGGAACAAATTGCCCAACTCCTAAGGCATGGACACTCCTGAAAGCAGACATAACCCGCACCCCACCGACAGCAAGCTGATAGATTGGACACGCTATCCGCTACTTCCTCTGTTCATTCCCTTTCTTTTCGGTATCGGCGGAGGCTACCTGTGCACGGTGGAATGAGGATGGATGCCGCCCCTGAAATGGTTGGTTGTAACTGCGGGTGTCTGCATCTGTTTCAACATTATTTATAATAGTCTGTTGAGCAGACAGCCTGACAAGTATAAGCCACACATCTTTTATATATTGACTGCGCTTACCTTCTTTTTGTTCGGACTCATCTTGTCGTGCCGAAGTCATCGCCAGGCTCTGGAACGATATGGGGAAGAATGGAAGTATGAAATCTATAAGAATAATGATTGGCAAAACGAGCGAGCGGCGGAATTGCAACGGTGGTTGCACGAGCGGTTTACGGCTGTTCCATCGGAAAAGGATGGATTTTGCTGGCAGAATCATCCTGACGAGTGTGCCGTGGTGGAGGCAATGACAACGGGGTGGCGACGCGGACTGACAAAAGAAATAAAACAGACATACAGGATGGCGGGCATCAGCCATGTCTTGGCGTTGTCGGGCTATCATGTAGGGCTTATCTTTCTGGCCTTGTTGTGGGTGTTCAGATTATTCGGTGGTTCTCTTGCTTGGCGGCGAGCTGGATATGTTTTGATTCTATTTATATTGTGGGGCTATGCGCTGGTGACGGGAATGTCGCCTTCCATCGTGAGGGCGACGCTGATGTGCAGTGTGGTCACGCTGCTGAAGTTGCTGGAACGAGATGCTGAACTGATGAATGTTTGCATTGTAGCGGCATTCTTGATGTTGGCTGCCAATCCGTTACTTATAGGGCATGTGGGTTTTCAGCTTTCGTTTTGCTCCGTTGCGGGTATTGCGCTAATGGGACGATGGATTCCGTGGAGTTATTTCTTGGGTGGACTGATGGTCTCTTTCGTCTGTACGGTGGCGACGGGGCCGTTGGTAGCTTACCATTTTGGGGCAGTGCCTGTGTATGGGTTGTTGACGAATGTGTATGCTTCGTTGCTGGTTCCGCCTATTTTGGTGCTTACTGCTGTCTGGTGGCTGCTGGTGGCTGTGGGATGGGTGGTTGGTGTGTGGATTCTTCCGTTGGCTGGCGGGGTGGCTATGGCTCTGTGCCGGGTAGCCTGGCTGCTGAACAAGATTGCAGAGGGGGTGAGTGGTTTGCCTTTTGCCACAGTGGAGACGAGGCTGTCGGTAGTGGAAGTTGTGGGGTGGTATGGTGTCATTTTGGCTGCTGTCAGCTTGTGTTACAGAGTGACGGGCAGGAGAATCATCGTGTTGCAGGTGTTGCTGATTGGTACTTTATTTTCTACCGTTGCACGAAAAATGGGGTTGGGGTTTGGTTTGTTCGGAGAATAGTCGTAATTTTGCAAATTATTTTTTCAGCACATTGTTTAATTATGAAGAAGCAAGAACTTATTCAGCAAATCAGGGAGAAGCGGACGTTTCTCTGTGTGGGTCTGGACACGGACATCAAGAAAATCCCAGCGCATTTGCTGGCGGAACGTGACCCTGTGTTTTCGTTTAACAAGGCTATCATCGACGCGACGGCTCCTTACTGTGTGGCTTACAAGCCGAATTTAGCTTTCTATGAGAGCATGGGCGTGAAGGGCTGGACGGCGTTTGAGGCCACGGTGGAGTATTTGAGGACGAACTACCCGAACCATTTTGTCATTGCGGACGCAAAGCGGGGTGACATTGGCAACACGAGCGCGATGTATGCCCGCACATTTTTTGAAGAGATGAACCTGGACGCGCTGACGGTGGCTCCGTACATGGGGGAGGACAGTGTAGTGCCTTTCTTGCAATACCGAGACAAGTGGGTCGTGCTGCTGGCCTTGACAAGCAACAAGGGTAGCCATGATTTCCAACTGACGGCGGACACGGAAGGGGAAAGGCTCTTCGAGAAAGTGTTGCGCAAGAGTCAAGAATGGGGAAATGACGAGAACATGATGTACGTGGTGGGGGCGACGCAGGGCAGGATGTTTGAGGCTGTCAGAAGAATTGTGCCTAATCATTTCTTGCTGGTTCCTGGCATCGGTGCTCAGGGCGGAAGCCTGGAGGAGGTTTGCAAATGGGGCATGAACGGAGATTGCGGCCTGCTGGTGAACAGCAGCCGTGCCATCATCTATGCTGACGGAACAGAGGCTTTTGCCGAGGCTGCGGCAGGTGAGGCTAAGAAGGTAGCTGAGGAGATGGGGCGGCTGTTGGATAATGCATAATGCGTGAAAAAATGGCTGACCATAAGATTATAAATGACCCTGTGTTTGGGTTTATCAGAATACCAAAGGGGGTGCTGCTGGACATTGTGGCACACCCTGACTTTTTCAGGCTGAGCAGAATTAAGCAGCTGGGGGGTGCCAACATGGTGTACCCAGGGGCTCAGCACACGAGGTTTCAACATTCCATCGGGGCGTTCCACCTGACGAGCAAGGCGGTGAGGACGTTGCAGACGAAGGGGGTGGAAATTAGTGAGGAGGAGGCTGTGGCTGTGGAGGCAGCCATCTTGATGCACGACATTGGGCACGGGCCTTTCTCTCATGTACTGGAGCATACACTGATTAGCGGTGTGAGCCATGAGGAGGTGTCGCTGATGGTGATGGAGAAACTGAACAGGGAGCTGGGCGGCAGACTGGATTTGGCCATCAGAATTTTTAAGGATGAGCATCCGAGGCATTTTCTGCATCAGCTGATTTCAAGTCAGCTGGACATGGACCGACTGGACTACTTGAGGCGTGACAGTTTCTTTTCGGGGGTGACTGAGGGAAACATCGGCAGTGCACGCATCATTGATATGCTGGACGTGAAGGATGACCGCCTGGTGGTGGAGAAGAAGGGGATCTACTCAATAGAGAACTACCTGGTAAGTCGCCGACTGATGTATTGGCAGGTATATCTGCACAAGACTGGTGTGGCGGCTGAGCATGTGTTGATCAATGCGCTGGCCAGGGCAAAGGAACTGGCCAGGGAGGGAGTAGAATTGTTTTGTTCTCCAGCCTTGCATTTCTTCCTGTATCAGGATATTGAGCGAGGACGGTTTATGAAGGAGCCTGAATGTCTGGAGCGGTATCTGGACTTGGATGACAATGACATCATGTCGGCCTTGAAAGTGTGGGGGCGGAGTGAGGACAGGATTCTGAGCATGTTGTCGCGTGACTTCATGGGGCGTTGCATCTTCCGTGTGGAAGTGACTGATGAGCCTGTTTCGGAAGCCTACGTGGAGGGGGTTGTCGGCCAGCTTTCGCAGCGTTATGGTGTCAGCAGAGAGGATGCCCGCAGGTATCTGACGAGCAGCCTGGAGATAGGCAAGGACATGTACAGCATTGATGAGGACAAGATTGAAATTTTGATGAAGGACGGCACGACACGCGACATTTCTGCGGTGTCGGATATGCTAAACATTTCGACCTTGTCAAGAAAAGTTAGGAAATATTTTTTCTGCTATCAGAGATAGTAAAAAAAGGCGGATGGAGAATTGTATCAGAATAAAAGGGGCACATGTCAATAACCTGAAGAACGTCAGCATAGACATTCCCAGAGATAAGTTGATTGTGGTGACTGGTGTGAGTGGCAGCGGCAAGTCGTCGCTGGCTTTCGATACGCTTTATGCTGAGGGACAACGCCGCTATGTGGAGAGTTTGTCAACCTACGCTCGGCAGTTTATGGGACGCTTGCAGAAGCCTGAATGTGACTTCATTGAGGGCATTCCGCCAGCCATTGCCATTGAGCAGAAGGTGAGTTCGAGAAATCCCCGAAGCACGGTGGGGACGGCGACCGAGATTTATGATTACCTGCGAATGTTGTACGCACGCATCGGCAAGACCATTTCGCCAGTGAGTGGCAAAGAGGTGAAGAAGCACACAACAGAGGACATGGTGCAGTGTATGTTGAGCCATGAGCAGGGCACTCGCTTCATGGTGCTTTGTCCGCTGATTGCCCACGGCGGCAGAAGTCGGCGAGAGCAGTTGGAGATGGACATGAAGCAGGGGTTTGTACGCATCCTTGTCGGCAAGGAGACAAGAACCATAGAGGAATATCTGCCCAACTATCGGGAAAAAGATGACATTCTGCTCATCATCGACCGACTGGTGGTCAACGATGAGAAATCGACCATCTCGCGACTGGTCAATTCGGCAGAGACGGCTTTGTATGAAGGCGAAGGAGCGTGCATCTTGAGTTTTCAGCCAAACGACGAGCGTGCGGTGTTTTCGCTGAAGTTCGAGGCTGACGGCATCGAGTTTCAAGAGCCTACCGACCAAATGTTTTCGTTCAACTCCCCCGTGGGAGCTTGTCCTGAATGTGAGGGTTTCGGACGCATCATCGGCATTGACGAAAGCCTGGTCATCCCCAACACGGAACTGAGCGTTTACGACGGTGCCGTGGTATGTTGGCGCGGCGAAAAGATGGGGGAATGGAAGAAGGAGTTTTGCCGCCATGCTGAGCGGTGGCAGTTTCCCATTTTTACTCCTTATTATCAGCTGACACAGGAGCAGAAAGACTTGCTCTGGCACGGTGTGGAGGAACAGAACGAATGGGGAAACCGTTCTATCTGCATCGACGAATTTTTCCGTATGCTGAAGGAGAATCAGTACAAGATTCAATATCGCGTGATGTTGGCACGCTATCGGGGAAAGACGGCCTGCCCCACTTGTCATGGTCGGCGACTGAAGAAGGAAGCTGAGTATGTGAAGGTGGGCAGCAAGTCTATCACCGACCTTTGCGAAATGAGCATCACCACGCTGTGCGAGTTTTTCCGCACGCTGAAGTTGTCGAAACACGACACCGAAGTAGCCAAACGTCTGCTGCTGGAGATTCGCTCCCGACTGCAATTTCTGGTTGACGTGGGGCTGGGCTACCTCACCCTTTCGCGGCTTTCCAACTCTCTGTCGGGCGGTGAAAGCCAGCGCATCAATCTGGCCACCAGTCTGGGGTCAAGCCTTGTGGGTAGCCTCTACATTCTGGACGAACCCAGCATTGGACTACACTCAAGAGACACACAAAGGTTGATACACGTTCTCCGCGAACTTCAGCGACTGGGCAACACGGTCATCATCGTTGAACACGATGAAGAAATCATGCGTGCTGCCGACTACATCATCGACATAGGCCCCGATGCAGGACGGCTGGGCGGAAACATCATCTATGCAGGGCCTACGCCTGTTCCAGGGGAAAAAATCGACTGGAAGCCAGGCACATCCCACACACTTGACTATCTCATGGGATGGGAAACCATTCCTGTCCCCACTTCACGCCGTCCCTGGAACAACTACATCGAGGTGCAGTGTGCCAGAGAGAATAACCTGAAAGGCATCAACGTGAAATTTCCGCTGAACGTAATGACCTGCGTCACAGGAGTCAGCGGCAGCGGCAAATCCACCTTGGTACGCGACATCCTCTACCGAGCCATGAAGCGACATCTGGACGAGAACTGCGAGCGACCAGGTCAACACACAGGGCTTTCGGGCGACATCGACCTCATCAAGAAAGTGGAATTCATCGACCAAAACCCTATCGGCACTTCGTCGCGAAGCAACCCCGTCACCTATCTGGGAGCCTACGACGAAATACGCCGACTGATGTCCTCACAGCAACTGGCCAAGCAGATGGGCTACACACCAGCCTTCTTCTCCTTCAATGCCGAAGGCGGACGCTGCGAGGAATGTAAGGGTGAAGGCACCGTGACCGTGGAGATGCAGTTCATGAACGACCTCATCCTGGAATGTGAATCCTGCCACGGCAAACGCTTCAAGCAGGAAGTTCTCGACGTGCAGTTTCACGGACAGTCGGTTTACGACATTCTGAACATGACCATCAATCAGGCAGTGGAGTTTTTCACACAACATGGCGAACAGAAGATTGTGCAGAAGATGAAGCCACTGCAAGACGTCGGTCTGGGCTACATCAAACTGGGACAAACCAGCAGCACACTCTCTGGCGGTGAGAATCAGCGCATCAAGCTGGCCTACTACCTCAGTCAGGAAAAGACAGTCCCCACCCTCTTCATTTTCGACGAACCAACCACAGGGCTTCACTTCCACGACATCAAGAAGCTGCTCACAGCATTTAATGCCCTCATCGAAAGAGGACACACCATCATCATCATTGAGCACAACATGGATGTCATCAAGTGTGCCGACCACATCATCGACCTCGGCCCCGAAGGAGGCCAGGCAGGAGGCAACCTTGTCGTGGAAGGCACACCCGAAACCGTAGCCCAGTGTGCCTACAGCTACACAGGACAATTTCTGCAAAGATGTAAGCGAATAGTGAAAAGTGAAGAGTGAAAAGTGAAAAATCTAAGTTACTGGGGCTAAACGCAGCCTAATGCCGACTAAACTGTAACTTAGATTTTTCACTTTTCACTCTTCACTTTTAACTTAAAAAAAATGGGTACCACAATCCGCACACTCAGATTGCGCCCCATGCCAGAGATGCCACGTTCACCCGTGCGGACATTATAGCCCACATACTTCAGGCGACTCAAGTGGTTTTGATAGGCACGGTCAAACAGGTTGTTGACCGACAGATAAAGACTGGCAATCTTACGACGATGCACCTTGATGTCCGTTCCGGCAGAAAGGTGCATCAGTGTATAGGAAGGTGTGGCAGTCTCCGTATTGTCAACCTTATAGTAGTGGTTCTGACGAAGATGACACTCCAGCGAAAGAGCTACGTAGGCGTTGTTGAAGATACGACCATCATGGGTAATCTCATACTTCAGTTCGGAAGTCCAGCGTGGAGCAGGAGTGAAAGGCAGATACTTCGTCTCCTCTGGCTGCCCCAGCTGCACAGCATCGACCAGCGAGAATGTGTTGCCAAAATGCAAGCGGTGCACAGGGTGGAAATCCACCGTGGCCTCAAAGCCCATCAGCCGTGCATTGCCCGAATCGTAACGATAAGTAGGGTGCCCTTCTTCCATCACCTCATCGGTGCGTCGGCTGAAGATGAAATGATTGATGCGGTTGGCAAACAACGCCAACTGAGCAGAGACGTAGCGTGAAGAAAAGTCCAGTCCCAAGTCTGCTTGCCAACTGTGTTCAGCCTTCAAGTCATGGTTGCCCACCTCGAAACGCTGCGTACCTTCATGCACACCGCAGGAACCCAGTTCACTCATGTTGGGCGCACGAAAGCCACGCGACACATTGGCTCGCAGATTCAGCCCCTCCGTCACATTATACACAGTTCCAAGGCTGGCAGAAAAGCCATGGAAACAGCGACGGAAGTCCTCAAACCGCACAGCCTCATCTTCCACCAACTCTTCACTGTGAAGTTGCCTGCTGTCCATGCGTACACCACCCGTCACATTCCATCTGCCCCACCGCTTGCTGGCTGTGGCGAACACACCCACATCAAACAATTTGTAAGCAGGAATCAAGTATTCTTCTCCCCTATTCATCGAGCGTTGCCACATACCGCCCACACCCGCTGCCAGTTTCCAGTCACCCGCTGTCTGCAACTGGTAACGGACATCGTAATTGACCGTGTGCAACACAAAATGCAGTCCACACACATCGGCACTTTCTTCAAACTCCTTTCGGCGATTTTGCTGATAGCCCACCAGCACCTTCAGGTTGCCACTGCCCAGGTAGATGGAATTGTCCCAGACTGCCTTGTAATGATACACTTGCTGGAAAGGCAACGCTTTACAGTAAGTCTTCACATTATCTTCCGTCGAAAGCAATTCACCCGTCACATCGTCACGCTCCCCTTCCACCATGCCTGGTGTCAGGTGATAATAACCCAACGTCAAATGGGAATGTCCCCACGAGCGATTCAGTCCCAACAGTGTCCGCACGGCCCGCTCCTGAAACTGCGACCCTGGCACATAGCCGTCCTTCCTATTCTGATAGGCATGAGCCAACTTCTGACTCCAGCGACCATCCCAGACAAAGCCCTTCTGATTGCCAGCAAAATTCACGGAGTAGTCAATGAGTCCGTTGTTCGACTGATAACCAGCCGACAGATTGGCCGACATCCGTCCCAGCGCAGGCAGCTTGTGAGGATGCAGAATCAGCACACCAGCCATGGCATCCGAGCCGTACATCAAGCTGGCTGGCCCCTTCTGAATCTCCACCGACCCTACTGCCTGACCGTCCACCTCTATGCCATGCTCATCGCCCCACTGCTGACCCTCCTGCCGAATGCCGTCGCTGACCACAGCCACACGGTTGTAGCCCAGTCCACGGATGACAGGCTTTGAAATGGCACCGCCCGTCGTCACCTGACTCACACCAGGCTCCCTGGCTATGGCATCAATAATGTTCGTTGCAGCCACCGACTGCAACTCTTTCTCTGTCACGATGCTCACAGGGGCAGGCATCTCCTTCAACCTGCTTTCGCCCGTCAAACCCGTCACCGTCACCTCGTTCAAGTTCAGGTGGCGGAAATAAATGTCAGCACTGTCCGCCTCCGACTGTGCCCCAGCCGTCATGCCCACGCACAAAAACACGGCCAACAATAGCCATGCCGTTCCTTTCCTATAGTGTACCTGCTTCATTTTCGGCGACAAAGATACAGTTTTTTTCTGGCATTCCTGCAAATTCCGCGTATTATTTCAGGAAACATCGAGGACTTTCTTAAGAAATGTCAGCAATGGGTCTGGCTCACGTAGGCAATGGTGTGGGATTGATTGCCTACGCCGCAGCGAAGCATTGCCTACGCGAGCCAGACCCATTCAGCACCCAACTCGCTCAGTTCGTGTCCGCTACTCACAGCGCAAAGCTAACCCACTGTGTTTTGCAGGATAACAAATGCCATCCTGCCGCAATCAACAAACATTAACAATTACGAAATACGAATCAATAAATCCGAATTACGAATTACGAGTTACGAGTCACGAACCATCCGGATGGCCTTTCGGATTTCGTAATTCGTAATTCAGATTTCATAACTCGAATTTATGATTTCGTAATTAAAGAATTTGTCCAATTGTAAATGGTCTAATTGTAAAATTTCGTACCTTTGCAGAAAACTAAAAAAAACTGTGAACCATGGCGAAACATTCAGCTACCCTCTTGTCCCTGCTGCTGTGGCTGTGGTCAGCCACAGAGCTGACGGCACAACAGCAATGGGACGAAACAAAGTATCGGGAGATTGAGCAAAGCATCCAACAGCCCGAACTGAAGACACGCGAATTTGTTGTCACAAAGATGGGCGCAGTCAGCACCCCAGCAGAAGGCAGCGACGAAGTGGACGGCGTGACAGCGGCCTCCATGCCAGCCCAGCCCACCGTGGCAGCACGCAACCAAAAAGCCATCCAGAAGGCCATCGACAAATGCACAAAAGCTGGCGGCGGACGGGTCGTAGTGCCACGCGGACAACACATCCTGACGGGAGCCATCACGCTGAAAAGCGGCGTAAACCTGGTCATCGAGGAAGGAGCCGTGCTGGAATTTGCCTTTCAGCCCGAACTCTACCCCACCCGCGAAACCTCCTGGGAAGGGCTGGACTGCTACAACCTCTCCCCCTGCATCTACGCCCTCAGAGCCAACGACATCGCCATCACGGGCAGCGGCACCATCGACGGCGGCGGCACGCGGCAGACGTGGTGGCCCTGGTGCGGTGCGGCCAAATACGGCTGGCAGGAAGGCACACCCAGCCAGAAACTGGGCGCACGCACCCGACTGCTGCAGAACGGCGAAGACGGCGTACCCCTGACCGACGGCAAAGGCAAACCCACAGCCGAGCGCACCTTCACGGCAGGGGATGCACTGCGCCCCCAGCTGATAGGGTTCAACCAGTGTCAGCGGGTGCTCATCGAAGGCGTAACCCTGCTGCGCTCCCCCTTCTGGGTAGTACATCCGCTGAAGTGTCAGGACGTGACCGTCAGGCGTGTACGCATTGAAAACGACGGACCCAACGGCGACGGCTGCGACCCAGAGTCGTGCAACCGCGTGCTCATCGAAGACTGCCACTTCAACACCGGCGACGACTGCATAGCCATCAAGAGCGGACGCAACAGCGACGGACGGCGGCGCGCCATGCCCAGCCAAAACATCATCATCAGAAACTGCACCATGCAGGACGGACACGGCGGCGTGGTCATCGGCTCCGAAATCAGCGGCGGCTGCCGCAACGTCTTTGCCCACGACTGCACGATGGACTCCCCCAACCTCGACCGCGTGCTGCGCATCAAGACCAACTCGTGCCGTGGCGGAGTGATTGAAAACATCTACATGCGCGACATCCACGTAGGACAATGCCGCGAATCGGTGCTGAAAATCAACCTCGACTATGAGCACAACGAGATATGTCAGCGTGGCTGGCTACCCACCGTGCGGAATGTGCTGATGGAAAACGTGACCTGCAAGAAGTCCAAGTATGGCGTGCAAATCATCGCGCTGGACGAAGACACCCTGGTGCACGACATCACCCTGCGAAACTGCCACTTCGACGGCGTGAGCCAGGGCAACACCGTGACGGGAAAGACACGCAACATCAACTACGACCACCTCTACATCAACGGCTCGCTCACACTCGAACAAAAGCCCCACAAGCACTACAGCGAATGGATGGTCCGCTCAGAAATGCAGCGCACACCCCAGAGCTACCTGCTCGACTTCTCCACCAAGCCCAAATGGAGCTACGTGATGGGCATCGAACTGGAAGCCATGCTCGACACCTACCTGCGCTACGGCGACCCGAAAGTCTGGGACTACTGCCAGGAGTATATCGACACGATGATTACCCCCCAAGGAGAAATCCGTGGCTACCGGCTGGAGGACTACAACCTGGACAACGTGAGGACAGGCCACTTTGTGGCGAGGATGATGCGTTTAGCGTCGGAAGAGTTGAGAGACGAGAGTTTAGAGACTATGCTGCACCACCCGCTCAACTCTAAGCCTTCATCTCTACCCCCCCATCTCTCAACTCTCAACCTATTAATGCGCCAGCTGCAAAACCAGCCCCGCACGGAGCAAGACAGCATCTTCTGGCACAAAGCCATCTACGCCTATCAGGTATGGCTCGACGGCATCTTCATGGGCCTGCCCTTCTACACGCTGACCGCCTCCATGCTGCTGCCCCCCCACGAGGCACAAAAGGTTTACGACGACGCAGTACACCAAATCCAAGCCACCTACCAGCGCACACTGGACCCGCAGACAGGGCTGAACCGCCATGCCTGGGACGAAACCCGCGAAATGTTCTGGGCTGACCAGCAGACAGGACTCAGCCAGCACTCATGGGGACGAGCACAAGGATGGTTCACCATGGCACTCATCGAGCTGCTCGACGCACTGCCAGCCGACTACCAGCGGCGCACAGAAGTTATTGACATCCTGCACAAAGACCTCAAAGCCGTCTGCCAGTGGCAAGACAAAGAGTCAGGCGTATGGTATCAGGTGATGGACGCACCCCACCGCGCTGGCAACTATCTGGAGTCCACCAGCTCGTCCATGTTCTGCTACTCCCTGCTGAAGGCATACCGCAAGGGGTACGTAGGCAGCGAATACCGCGACGCAGGCATCAAAGCCTACCGAGGCATCCTGAACCACTTTGTGCGCGTGGAGGCAGACAGCACAATCTCCCTCACACAGTGTTGCGCCGTAGCCGGACTGGGACCCGGACACAGTTCCCACGTGCAGAAAGCCGCGCCAAAAGTAAAAGAAAACCGCCGACGCGACGGCTCTTTTCAGTACTACCTCTCCGAACCCATCCGCGACAACGATGCTAAAGGCATAGGCCCCTTCATCTGGGCTTCGCTCGAAATGGAGAGACTGGGATATGACACAGAGACGGCCAGCACGCCCATCGACCGGCAAGCTGTCCTCAGCCGCAACAATCCTCACATCAGCGCAGCCGACCCTCTGGCTGCGCTTTCTGTTGGCAACGGACATTTTGCCACCACCGTGGATGTGACGGGAATGCAGTCTTACCCCGAAGCCTACCGACTGGGCGTGCCGCTGACTGCCATGTCCGACTGGGGCTGGCACCGCTTCCCCAACACCGAGGACCTGAAGGAGGAAGAGACACAGCGGACATTCCGTTTTCCGCCTCGGCAGCACGACGAGGTGTATGCCGTAGAGTATAAGCAGGGCGGACGGCCACAGGCTGCAACAGAATACTTCCGTGTGAATCCGCACCGCCTCAATCTGGGCACCATCGGACTGCAACTCTGCAAGAAGGATGGCACACCCACCCTCCTGTCTGAACTCAGCAGCATCCAGCAGGTGCAGAAGTTGTGGGACGGTGTCATTGAATCCAGCTTCACGGCAGACGGACAACCCGTAGAAGTCATCACCGCCTGTCGGCAAGACTGCGATGCCGCCATCTACCGCATCAAAAGCCCACTGCTGCAGGACGGACAAGCCTCCGTATGCATCCGCTTTTCCTACCCCACAGGCAAACACGCTGACGATGCCAACAACTGGACACAACCAGCGAAGCACCAGTCAAGCCTCATCCAGTCGGGCCATCATGCTGCCATCATCCAGCGCACCCTCGACGACACGCAGTATTTCCTTACCCTGCGCTGGGAGGGAGAGGCCACCCTTGAGCAACAGGGAGCACATACTTTCGTGTTGAAGACAAAGAAGCCAGTGCTGGCCTTTGAAGCGGCCTACAGTGCCAAACAGCCTGAAGTGACCGAGGCTTTCGTCTTCGACCAGCAACTCAAAACAGCAGAACGTGCCTGGAATAAATTCTGGCAAACTGGCGGCTGTGTCGATTTCGGCCAGTGTACCGACCCCAGGGCACAGGAACTGGAGCGCCGCGTTGTGCTGTCGCAGTACCTCACCAAGGTGAACTGTGCCAACAACATGCCGCCGCAGGAGACAGGGCTGACCTACAATTCGTGGTTTGGCCGTCCCCATCTGGAAATGGCATGGTGGCATGGCGTACATTTCTCCTTGTGGAACCGTCCTCAGATTCTCCACTCCATGCTGGAGTGGTATGGCCAGACGGCCTACCCCGTAGCCCGCAAGATTGCCGAGCGACAAGGCTTCCAGGGCATCCGCTGGATGAAGATGACCGACCCCTGGGCTGGCGAAGCGCCCTCCAACACAGGCTCTTTCCTCATCTGGCAACAACCACATTATATATATATGGCAGAAGAAATGTTTCGCCACCAGCCCACCGCCGAAACCCTGCAACACTATGCAGAGCTGGTAGAGGAGACAGCGGCATTCATGGCTGATTGGGCCAAAGAGAAAGGAGCCTCCACCGCCATGCAGGAATCCATGTCGAAAGACTTCTCTACCGACCATCCCTTTGAACTGGCCTACTGGCACTACGGACTGGAAACGGCTCAGCGGTGGCGAGAAAGACAGGGACTGCCACGCCACCCAGCGTGGGACGACATCCTCCACAAGCTACCTCCCTTGCCCCAACAAGACAGCATCTACACGGCAGGAAAACCCCTGTCTGCCTTCAGCGAAGAAACACCCATAGCCACATTCGACCCCTTCAAGACACCGACCTGGCAAGGCAATGCCACGATTTCCGAAGCTGCCTTCCAGCAGAAAAGCCGTTCCGACCACCCCGCCGTGCTGGGAGTCTGCGGTCTGCTGCCAGCCCGCACCTACGAGAAACAAAAAATGCAGCAAACCCTCAGCTGGGTGCTGCAAAACTGGAACTGGCCCACAACCTGGGGCTGGGACTACGGCATGATGGCCATGGCAGCAGCCCGACTGGGCAGGCCCCAGACGGCCATCGACCTGCTCCTGATGAACCAGCAGAAAAACACCTACCTGCCCTCTGGCCACAACTTCCAGACCGCCGACCGCCTGCGCCTCTACCTCCCAGGCAACGGAGCCTTGCTTACCGCCATCAGCATGATGTGTGCCGGCTGGGACGGCTGTCCCGAAGTCCACAACCCAGGCTTCCCCAAGGACGGCAACTGGAATGTACGCTGGGAAGGACTGAGCCGTATGCAGTGAAAGATTGAAAAGTGAAGATTGAAGATTGAAAATGGGAGTTAAGGAGTTTCGTCCTTCGGACAGGAGTTAAGCCGTTACCGACGTTCTGTATTGGCTTAACTTCTTAACTCCTCTAACTCCTTAACTCCTACAAATTTTACAGAAAAAGGAAGGAACAACTACCAGAGTCCATTTTCCCATGGATTTTGCTCCATGGCTTCCTCTTCGGGAATAGTGGAACCACGATATTTGGCACTGGGGTCTTTCTCTCCTGTTTCGTCCACACCGCCATACTTCATGCCCTTTTCGCTGATGACACCGCTGACGGTGTTGAGCAGTTCCTGTGAAACGAGCGGCAGAATCTCCACTGCTGGAGTGATATAATTCTTTTTCATGTCTTCTGTTATTTATTTGATGAGTACTTTCTTTCCGTTCACAATGTAAAGTCCCTTGGGCAGATGCTTGTCGGCATTCATGCGCACACCGCTGATGCTATAGATTGCACCCTCGTCTGCATGGGCAGCAATGCTCTGAATGGCTGTGGCATCTTCCTGCCTGAAGCTGAAGCGAACTTTTGCGCCAGCCCCTTCCTCCACGTTTGTCAGCACATCGGCAAACTCGAAGTAGGCGCGCATGGCCTTCATCCGTGTCAGCCCCCTGGAGTACCAGAACTGATTCTCGCTGAGGAACAGGTCGTTTTCAGGCACCGTCGTACCTGTCACGTAGGTACCAATCATGTAGCCGCGTTCTGCCTTCTTTTTCCCGACTTGCACGGTCGGTTCATCCTCTGCCTCAATGTCCACGCCATCCACCGTGAACTCCGTCACGTCCGCACTTGTCTTGATGATGCACGGATGGTTCGCCTCAATCTCGCTGATGTCGCTGAAGCCCACCGTGATGCCCACGATGTTGCCGTCTTCATCCTCCTCCGATGTCCACGAAGTGAAGTCTGCAAGTTCCACGTCCGCGCCAAAAGCCTCCTTCACCTGTGCCTCCGTCATGGCGAAAGGCAATACCAATGTACTCCATTCATCTGCCTTGATGGTGCGCTTCACCCGCACATCCACACCTCTTGCAGCTTCGGGCAAAGTGGTGGCCAGCTCGCTAAGTTCTATAACCGAACTTTCAGCTTTTGCACTTACCAGAATAGAAGCCATTAGGTCCTCTGTATCAGCAGAAACCCTTACTATTGCACCTTCTTCTAACTCGCCGAGTTTTACCTCCCATTTACCATCTATAATAGTCCCTTCATACATCTTGGTACCTTCAAAAACATACACTGTACCATCAGCATTTGCTGTGCCAGAAATCTTTGCATGTTGCCCACTGGTACAGGATGTAATGCTTGGTGGAGCACATTGATTGATATTGTAAGGAAAAGATTCCCCTTCACTAATAGCCCATTGCGTATTAAAGTCAAAACCCATTCCTATATAGGTATTCTTGCGCATCAATGTATTATACCCATAGCTTGTTCCTTGATAGTTGTTATCTTCTATCTCTATTGCTTCAGTGCCAGATATTGCAATTGTATTATTATAAGCATAATTGTTGGAAAAAGCATAATCTGTTATACGGTATATGGGAGATGAACTATTTGTCACCTGCAATGTATCAACTATACATACATTATTGGTAACAGAACTATTGCGTTCAAAATCGCTTTGATAATAATATTCTTTATAAGCATCAGAAGATATATCTCCTATAATCCCGTTGACTTTTCCTTCTCCTTTAAATGTTCCTTCAGCAATGTTTCTTAAAACATTTATTTGAGCATAAAAGTCCTTGCTGTCTGCCCTAAATGAACATCCTAAAATACCGCCAATTCTATATGGTGCATTTATTGATCCACTATAATGATTGTTTTGAATAGAACAAACAAAATTTTGTACACCATAATTATATTCACTATATTGCCAAACTGCACTATAAAAATACCCAGTGCTGCTACTACCACATATTCCACCACAGTAATTATCACCAGTAATCAATATAGATGAATAGTTTCCTTCTACTTTGTGTGAACGAGATGTATACGACCATCCACTCCCAAAACCACCAATAATACCTCCTAGTAGTCTGTAAAGCCTAAAAGTTGACTAAAGACGTCTGTTTTATACACGAAATCCACTTCGACTTGTCTAGCAAGGAAATATTGTCGCAACACACTGATTATCAGGTAAACAACTTGCGTATGTCAAATATTTTTA
>JAFTEV010000018.1 GCA_017453465.1 Bacteroidaceae bacterium
ATGCTTGAACAGGCGGCAGAATCACCTCCAGATGACAACGAAAATGAATAAGGGGGGCTTGTCACGAAAAAGAAACTATCCCGACTCCTGTCTCTCAAAGAGTTGGAATAGCTATAGCTACGTTTAGCGGACAGTAATAAAAACAAAACAACCTTCATGTCAAAAAAGTGTTGGTGGTACGATTGCGGATAATCATAAAAAAATACACTTTCAGCCGGACACCAAGGCGGTTTCCAGTTCCCAGCACAGTGCCGAACAAGCGGAAGGGACGCGAAATCCATGCCACAACGATACAAAATCGTCCTATTTTCTGCCCTTTTTTGCCCTCGGTGGGGACAAAAGTCGTTCTTGTCCGCAATGAAAGTTGAAACAACGGCGTTGTTTGTAAAAACAATGAGCGTTGTTTTTGAAAACAACGGCGATGTTTATAAAAACAACGCCGTTGCGTCAACTTTGTAAGCCGACAAGAATAATTTTGTTTGGGAATGGCAAAAATTTCCCCGCGCAGTGGGGCTGAGAGGGGAAGGAAGTGGGAGGGAGGGGAAAGCGAATTGAGAATGTTTTTTTAGACATGAATCATCATGGGATGACTTCTATAACTTGAACACAGAGACACAGAGGCACAGAGAGGAAATTAGGAATTAGGAATTAGGAATTAGGAATGGATACTCAAATTGTGAATTGTTAATTGTTAATTGTGAATTCCTTAAAAACTCTGTGTCTGTGGGCTTTCTCCAGTTGCAAGCGGACAACGGTTTGGCGTTCTTGTTCGTTCAGGCTCATAGCAGCACGATTTTGTCTTGTTCTACATTCTTGTAATAGGGCATGAAGGACATGGACTGCCATTCTTGCTTTGTGTACATCTGTGGGCTGATGAGTTCGCCTATTTTCCAGCCAAGCAGAGTAAAGGGGAAGGAGATGTTATCGTAGTCACATTCTTCCAGCAGTGGCTTGTCGAGCAGGATGAGCAGGTCCCAGTCGCTGCCCTTGTGGGCATCGCCACGCGCACGCGAGCCATAGAGCAACAGATGGCTGCCCAGAGGCAGGGTCTCCCTTGCCACTTCTTTAATGTTGTTGATTACTTCTGCTTGTTCCATGTGTCTATTTCCCTACGATGATGACGCAGCGGTTCTGGGCGTTGTCGGCGAAGGGTTGCTTGGTGTCGCCGTAGGCGGTGACGGTGATTTGGCTGGCGGGCACGCCTTTGGACTTGAGGGCCTGAGCCACTTTGTCGGCACGCTGCTGGGCGAGCTTCATGTTGTAGTCGGGGGTGCCAGTGCCTTTGTCGGCATAGCCCTCGACGATGATGCGGCCCTGGGGGTGCTGCTGGCTCCAGGCGGCTACCTTGTCGATGATGATGGTGTTGTTGACATCGGTCTCACGGATGGCGTATTGCAGGGCTTCGTTGAGCGGGGCTTCTACGGTCTTGGTGACGATGCGCTCGGCGGGCACGGCCTTGGGCTGCGGGGTGGGCGGCACGGGGGTGACCACCGGGGGTGCAACGGGTGCGGCTGTCTGAGCTTTGCGGCGCGAGAGGCCGAAGCGGTAGGTGAGCGAGAGCTGGGTGGTGAGCATCCAGTCGCGCTTGTGCTGCTGGTACTTGGCGTTCCAGTCGTCGCCCATTGCGTTCATGTCGGCTTCGAGGCCCAGTTGCCAGTGGCGTGAGAGGCGGAAGTCGAACATGAGGCCCATGCGGAAGGAGGTGCCGTTGTAGCTCTGCTGCGCGAGGTTGTCGCCCCAGATATTGCTGATGTTCTCCTGCACGGCGGCGAGGGGCAGGGTGGAAATGTTGTTCCCCCAGGCATGGTTGATGCCGATACCGGCCACAAGGCTGACGTCGAAGAGGTGGGGGCGGTAGTGGCGGGTGAAGAGGTTGCAGAGGTTGAGCAGGAGGTCAACATCGGCGTTGATGTAGTTGAACTTGTATTTGTCGTCGATGCTGCGGAAGCCGCCTTTCGACTGCCAGCCGTTGACACCCACGCGGAGTCCCAGCTGCGGTATGACCATGGCACCCACGCCCACGGTGAAGGTGGGGGAAAGGAGCTTGTTCTGGTCCACGTTTGTAAAGGTGGTTCCCACACCGCCCTGCAGTTGCAGGAATCCGTAGGGACGGAATTTCTCTTGTGCGCTGAGCGTGGTGAGCGCAGACAGTGCCACGGCTGTAGCCAATAAAATTCGTTTCATGGTTTGCTCTTTTTTACATTTACTGCTGCAAAAATACGACATTTTATTTGTTTAATGAAATAAAATAACGAAATTTGCTGAAAAATTGCAAAAAGGAAAAAGCCTGTATGTATAATATAGATAATGTACGTGAAGATTTCCCCATCCTGATCCGTCAGGTGTATGGCCGTCCGCTGGTGTATCTGGACAACGGGGCGACAACGCAGAAGCCGCGCTGTGTGGTGGAGGCGATGGTGGACGAATATTATAATGTGAATGCCAATGTGCACCGTGGTGTGCACTTCCTGTCGCAGCAGGCCACGGAGCTGCACGAGCAGAGCCGCGAGACGGTGCGCCGCTTCATTGGTGCGCGCAGTGCGAGCGAGGTGCTCTTCACGCGGGGCACAACGGAGAGCATCAACCTGCTGGCCTTCAGCTTTGGCGAGGCGTTCCTTCGCGAGGGCGACGAAGTGGTGGTGTCGGCCATGGAGCACCACAGCAACATTGTGCCCTGGCAGATGGTGTGCGAAAGGAAGGGGGCGAGGCTGCGTGTGATTCCGATGACGGACGCGGGCACGCTCTGCATGGATGCTTACCGCCAGTTGCTGAGTGAGCGCACGCGCATCGTGTGTTGCACCCATGTGAGCAATGTGCTGGGCACGGTGAACCCCGTGGAAGAGGTTGTGCGCGAGGCACACCGCCATGGCATCCCTGTGCTAATTGACGGTGCGCAGTCCACGCCGCATTTCCCTGTGGATATGCAGCAGCTGGACTGCGACTTCTTTGCTTTTTCGGGGCACAAGATTTATGGACCCACGGGCATCGGTGTGCTCTACGGCAAGGAGGAGTGGCTGGAGAAGTTGCCTCCCTATCAGGGCGGCGGCGAAATGATTAAGAATGTGTCGTTTGAGCGTACCACTTACAACGAACTTCCCTACAAGTTTGAGGCTGGCACGCCCGACTACGTGGCGAGTCACGCACTGGCTGTGGCTCTGGACTATGTGTCGGCGCTGGGCATGGAGAACATCTACCAGCACGAACAGGCTCTGACACGCTATGCCATGGAGCAGCTGCAGCAGCTGGAGGGTATGCGTATCTTTGGCCCCCCCGCAGCGGAGGGGCAGCACGATGCAGTCGTCAGTTTCCTGGTGGGCAACATTCACCACCTCGACATGGGCACCCTGCTCGACCGCCTCGGCATTGCCGTGCGCACGGGTCACCACTGTGCCGAACCGCTGATGCACCGCTTGGGCATCGAGGGCACCGTGCGTGCCTCCTTCGGCCTGTATAATACAAAAGATGAGGTTGATGCGCTGGTGGCTGGCATTGAGCGCGTGAGGAAAATGTTTTGAGATTTTGGTTGAGTTTTGAACACAGAGAGACAATGAGGAATTAGGAATGAGGAATTAGGAATTAGGAGTTGATACTCAAATTGTGAATTGTGAATTGTGAATTATTCATTGCCCTAAACCTCTGTACCTCTGTGTCTCTGTGTTCAATTTAACTTCCTACATGTCTGGGAACAGACCAAAGAGGCGTGCGTCTATCTGGTCGGTAATTTTCTGGAAGTCTTCGGGATTCTGCTCGAACTTTAGTGTGTCGCCATCTACGATGATGAACTTCCCCTTGTAGTCCTTAATCCAGTTTTCGTACTTCTCGTGGAGTCCCTGCAAGAAGTCCATGCGCATGGCTTGCTCATAGTCGCGTCCGCGCTTCTGAATCTGGTTGACCAGCGTGGGGATGCTGGAGCGGATGTAGATGAGGAGGTCGGGCAGACGCACCGTGCTGATCATGGTCTCGAACAGGCTCAGGTAGTTGGCGTAGTCGCGGTCGTCAATCATGCCCATGTCGTGGAGGTTGGAGGCGAAGATGTAGGCATCCTCGAAGATGGTACGGTCGAGCACGATGGAGCGGCTGGAGGCAGCAATCTCCAGCACGTCTTTGTAGCGTTTCGAGAGGAAGAAGACCTGGATGTTGAAGGCCCAGCGTTTCATGTCGGCATAGTAGTCGGACAGGTACGGATTGTTTTCTACTGGCTCGAAGTGAGGCTCCCAGCCATATCGCTTGGCAAGCATGTTGGTCAAGGTTGTCTTGCCGCAACCTATGTTTCCTGCAATGGCAATGTACATATTTACTTAGTTTTTGTTTGCAAATATACAAGCATTTTTTCAAAAAGAGGCTATTTGTGTAACGTTTTTTATGAAAACGCTTCTTGGAGTGCAGATTTTTCCTTACCTTTGCAGCGCATTTGGTTCCATGAAGGATGAAAAGGGAACGTGGGTGAGAATCCCCGACAGTCCCGCTGCGGTATTTTCCGTTAATCTGAACCACGTTGTTGCCACTGGACACAAGCGCTTGTTCCGGGAAGGTTTTGTGGGGAAGAGGAATGAGTCCGAAGACCTGCCAATATGCCAGTAAGAACAGAACTCTCCCTCGTGGATTGGGGAGGCGGTTCTCAATTAACAATTAACAATTAACAATTAACAATTGGAGTATCAGGCTTCACTGCCCATGTTACTCAAATTGTGAATTCACAAATTGTCAAATTGTCCAATTGTCCAATTTGAAAAAGTGTGTAAAAAACGATGCTTGTTCGTTGCACTCTGTCTGCTGACGCTGATGCGTGGAGCAGCGCAGGGGAGTGTGGAGGCCGATAGCAGTGCTGTCAGCCTGAACGATGTTGTGGTGTGGGGCAGCAGCAACGGAAAGGAAATCGTGCCGAGCCAACGACTGAGTGGCAAGCGGCTGGAGGGGCTAAGCAGTTTCTCCGTGGCCGATGCCATCCGCTACTTCTCTGGTATTCAACTGAAAGACTATGGCGGCGTGGGTGGCCTGAAGACGGTGGACGTACGCAGCATGGGCACCAACCACATGGGGGTGTTCTACGACGGCATTCAGCTGGGCAATGCGCAGAACGGACAGGTCGATTTGAGCAAGTTTTCGCTGGACAACGTGGAGAGCATTTCGCTCTACAATGGCCAGAAGAGCGACATCTGTCAGTCGGCCAAGGACTACGGAGCTTCGGGCGTTATCTACATCAGAACCAAGCGTCCCCGATTTGAATATGGCAAGAACTACAATCTGCGCCTGAGCATGAAGGCTGGTTCGTTTGGTGTGGTTGACCCCTCGGTGTTGTGGGAGCAAAAGTTGTCAGACCACGTGAGCAGTTCCATCAGTGCAGAGTATCTTCATGCCACAGGCAAGTACAAGTTCCGCTATCGCCGTGTGCTCCACGACGGCACGACGGCTTGGGACACGACTGCCACACGGCAGAACGGCGACATTGAGTCGTTCAGGGTGGAAGGCGGCTTGTTTGGCCGCATGACAGAAGGCGTGTGGAATGCCAAGCTGTACTACTACACCTCGAACAAGGGCATACCGGGTGCCATCGTGAACAACGTGTGGAAGACGAGCCAGCGGCAGTGGGACAGGAACTTCTTTGCGCAGGGCAATGTGAAGAAGACGTGGGGCAAGTATGAACTGATGGTGAACGCCAAGTTTGCCCGCGACTACCTGCACTATCTGGATCCCGACACCACGAGCCTATATATAAATAATGAGTTCACGCAGTGTGAAACTTACCTCTCTGTGGCCAACCACTACAGCCTGACGGGCAGCTGGGACGTGGCTCTCTCGGCTGACTATCAGTACAACACGCTGGATGCTGACTTGGCCAACTTTGTTCACCCCAAGCGGCACACCATGATGTGGGTGGCTGCCACGACCTACGAATGGTGGCGACTCCGCGTGATGGCCAGTCTGCTGGGCACACACGTCTTCGACCGAAGCCGAAACGAGAAAGTGAGCCACGAGTCGTGCACCGGCAAGCTGACACCAGCGGTGTTCCTCTCACTCCATCCCCTGAAGAGCAAGGAGCTGAGTGTGCGTGCCTTCTACAAGAAATCGTTCCGAATGCCCACGTTCAACGACCTGTACTACACCGACATAGGCAACATAGCCCTAAAACCAGAGTATGCCACACAGTACAACGTGGGGCTGCACTATGAACGCAGCTTCACCCGTCCCTGGCTGAAGCACATCGAGGCCAAAGCCGATGCCTACTACAACCAGGTGGACAACAAGATTGTGGCCATCCCGAAGGGCAGCGGACAGTATCGCTGGATGATGATGAACATTGGCAAAGTGAAGATTCACGGCCTCGACCTCAGTGCACAAACCCTGTGGCAACCCCACCGCTACTGGACGCTCAACCTCACGCTGAACTATACCTACCAACGTGCCCAGGACTACAGTGACCCCACCGACAACGACCCCGTGGCTGGCACCTGGGGCAGACAGATTGCCTACATTCCGTGGCACAGCGGTTCGGTCATCGGAAACCTCACCTACAGGAGCTGGGGCCTGAACTACTCGTTCATCTATGTGGGTGAACGCTACCACAACTCGTCCAACATTCCTGCCAACCACGAAGAACCCTGGTACACCCACGACGTGTCGCTGACGAAAGACTTCCGCCTAGGCCGTCAGCTGGCTTCCGTAGCTCTGGAGTGCAACAATGTGCTGAATCAACAATACGATGTCATACTAAACTACCCCATGCCTGGGAGAAACTGGAAATGCGTATTAAAGTGGAATTTTTAGTCTTGCTGGCGCTTGGAGCCTGTCGCAAAGACATTGAGGTTTTCCTGCCCGAAGTGGAAAAGGTGGGAGAACAGGAGGTCATCGTGGACAGCGGTGAACCCCTCCAGCCCTTCCTTCCCCAATACAAAAGCATCCAGGGCTTCTACCTGCTGAACGAAGGCAACATGGGCAGCAACAAAGCCACGCTGGACTACTACGACTACACCACGGGCGACTACACCCGCAACATCTACGGCAATGCCAACCCCAACGTGCCCAAGGAAATGGGCGACGTGGGCAACGACCTCGCCATCTACGGAGGCCGCCTCTATGCCGTCATCAACTGCTCCAACAAGGTGGAAGTCATGGACAAAACCACAGCCCGCCGCATCGGGCAAATCGACATACCCAACTGCCGCTACATCCGTTTCCACGAAGGCTATGCCTACGTCACCAGCTATGCAGGACCCGTCCTCATCAGCGACGACTACAAGCAACGTGGCTACGTGGCCAAGGTAGATACCGCCACCCTGCAAGTGGTCGATACCTGCGTCGTGGGCTTCCAGCCCGACGAACTCGAAATCATCGGCGGCAAAATCTATGTGGCCAACTCTGGCGGCTACATGGTCTCCAACTACGAAACCACCCTCTCCGTCATCGACCTCGCCACCTTCAAGCACCAGCGGCGCATCCCCGTAGCCCCCAACCTCCACCACGTCAGGGCCGACAACCACGGCCAGCTCTGGGTCACCAACCGAGGCGACTACTTCGATGTCCCCTCCCGTCTCTACTGCATCGACACCCACACCGACCAGCTCACCGACACCATCGACATCCCCGTCACAGGCTACCACCTCGACGGCGACTCCCTCTACATCTACGGCACAGCCTGGAGCTACGAGACCATGGACGAAGAAGTGACCTACGCCATTGTCGATGTACAGCACCACACCATCCTCACCCGCAGCTTCATCACCGACGGCACCGACCAGACCATCCGCAAACCCTACGGCATCACCGTCAACCCCCTCACCAAAGACATCTACCTCACCGATGCAAAAAACTACGTCAACCCCGGCACACTCTACTGCTTCACCCCCGACGGCAAAAAGAAATGGAGCGTCCGCACAGGCGACATCCCCGCCCACATCACCTTTCTGGGAGAAGTGAAAACAATTCACAATTAATCAATTCACAATGCACAATTTGAGTATCAATTTCTAATTCTTCATTCCTAATTCCTAATTCCTAATTCCACATTATGTATCAATTCCACATTCCTCATTCCTCATTCCTCATTCCTCAACCCCTCTGTGCCCTCTGTCTTCTCAGTGCTCTCTGTGCCCCTTTAGAGGCCCAAAACCCCTACATCGCCCAAGTATTCGACTACACCCCCGCCCCAGGGCAATTTGTCAACGAAATGCCCGAATGGGAAGAAGGCGACGACGCAGAAGCCATGCGCCAGAAAGCAGAAGACTGCCTCAGGGACCACAACCAAATCACCATCACCCTCGGCAGCTGGGGAGGCTACGTCATCTTCGGCTTCGACCACGAAGTCAAGAACATCCTCGGCCAGTACGACTTCAAGCTGCTGGGCAACTCCTTCTATCAGGAAACTGACGGAGTCACCTCCGTGAAGACAGGCTCAGCCGAACCAGGCATTGTCATGGTTAGCTACGACGCCAACGCCAACGGACAGCCCGACGACCCCTGGTACGAACTGGCTGGCTCCATGCACAGCCACCCAGCCACCCAGCCTGGCTACACCTGCACCTACTACCGCACACCAGCCGACCACGAAGCCACCCCCGACCCCGCCAACAAGTACATCAAAGACACCAGCTACATCCGCTGGACAGCCACTGGCGGCGAAACAGGCTACGTCAAGAAACTCTCCTTCCACAAGCAAGACTACTACCCCCGCTGGATTGCAGCCGACTCCCTCACCTTCACAGGCACTCGTCTGCCCGACAACAACCTCGACCTCAGCGGCAACGGCACCAACCTCGTCCTCTACTGCTACGACTGGGGCTATGCCGACAACCAGCCCAACAGCTTCGGCGGCGACAAGACCGACCAGAGCATAGCCGAACACCTGCGCCACCCCTCCGAGTTCAAGATAGACTGGGCCACCGACAGCGACGGGAACCCCGTCCAGCTGCCAGGCATCCACTTCGTCAAAGTCTATACCGCCGTCAACCAGTTCAACGGCTGGATGGGCGAAGCCAGCACCGAAGTCACCGATGCATGGGACCTCCACCTGCTCGATGCCGACGGCAACCCCATCCCCGCCGAACCCACACCTCATCCCTACGACCTCGATGGCGACGGACGGCTCACCGTCAGCGACATCACGCTGCTCATCAATATCTATCTGAATGAAAATTGACACACATATTTTATTTATTATTAATTAATCCGTATGATGAAACAAAGAATTCTACACGCATTGCTGTTGACGTTCACCCTGTCGCTCCAAGCTTGGGCTGACAGAGAAGTCAACCAACAGCAATTTGGGAAGCAAACCATTGAGGTCGCTTCCGACGAAGTCATCACGTTCTACGACCCCTGGGGAACGGCGAACATCGTTGACCAAAACAGTTACAACGCCCAGTCGTTGACCGTATTCAAACCCGCAGAGGCAGGCAAGTCCGTTCAAATCACGTTTGAACAGATAGACCTCAACCAGTACAACACTGGCTACTACCTCTACATCAACCTCTACGACGGCACAGCCGATGCCGACAACACCTTCACATGGGCCACCAGCAGCAGCGAAGTGACGGCTTCTTCAAGTCTGTCTGGGTTGTCTGGCACCCTTCTGGCCGAAAAAATCAACAACGACAACAAGCCCACCCTGCCAGCCACCTACACATCAGGCACAGCCGACGGCGCACTCTCGGTGGGCTTCATGCACCGCAACTCAAACCCCTGTGCAGGCTGGGTAGCCAAAGTCCGTGTTGTCACACTGGAGAACATGACCATCACAGGCGCAGGAAGCAACTATGACGACGTGACCTCTACACCGACATCCAAGCAAAACATCCCCCTCGCTAACGCCTACGTGACAGCCACAGGCGTGATGAACCCCGACAACGTGACGGGCATTTATTTCACAATGCCCCAGAACGAGGGCATGTTTGACCCATTGGCACTGAAGCTCTACCGAGGCGATAAACTCGTGGAAGCCACCGTTGCAGCCGATGGCGAAGGATACAGCTTTACTTTCAATGCAGCTCCTGCCCCAGGAGTGACCACCTTCACCATCAAGGGTGACATTCTTCCAACAGCCTCCGTTGGAGCCAAGGCACAGCTTACTGTTACCAAGGTGACCACAGTCCTTCAAGCCGAAGGCATCCAGCCATTCACGGGAAGCACAGCAGTCACCGTTGTTAATCCAGCCCTTGTGCTGATGACTGCTGAGCCACAGACCGTCACCGTAGGAGAAACACCCCTGCAATTCTACGACGAAGGCGGCATTGACGGAGGCATCACAGCCAAGACCAACGGACAAGTGACTTTCGTTCCTGCCACAGAAGGGCAGAAGGTCATGGTCAATTTCACAAAGAACGCCATCTGGCATGGCTCCTACTACAATCAGGAACTGCGCATCTATAGCGGCACAGAAGTAAATGCCAACAGCCTCATCAAGACCCTGCAACAGGGCGAAACGGGCATTGTACGTTCTACGGCTGAAGACGGCTCCCTGACAGTTGTACTCTTCAGCGATGCTTCCACCACCACCGCAGCCGACGGTTTTGAGGCTGAAGTAAGCCTCTTCACCCCACAGCCTATGGACTTCGACGGCCTGGCCGTGGCACAATACGCCACAGGTACCGTTTGTGCCGGCGATGCCGACCAGCGCATCCTCGACATCACCGTAAAGGCAAAGAATACTGAACCAGCCATGCAGCTGACAAAGATGGCCTTCACAACCAACGAGACAAACGACATCGTGACGAAGGCTGCACTCTTCTTTGGAAACAAGAAGGTTGGTGAGACCGACATCATCGCCGACGCTTTTGACATCACCCTCACTGAGGCACTGCCACTTGTCGAAGGTGACAACAATTTCTATCTGGCCTACACCATCAGCGACGAAGCCCTGAACAATCAGGCCATCGATGCCAAACTGATCAGCGTCACAGCACTGGTCAACGGTGAAGAAAAGACCGAGGTTGCCACAGAGGGCAATCCTGAGGGCAACCGCACCGTGGAGAATATCGTCCTTTCTCATGCCGACCAAGGCAGTGTCACAAAAACTGTTAATGGCTCCATTGTCTTCAACACGAAAGCAAGAAGCGAATACACTGAGAACTACGAATCGGGCACGGATGATCGCATCAACGTCTTTGTTCCAAAGCACGAAGGCATGGTCTGCCAGATTGACTTCTCGGAGTTCGCCATTTATTACAACAGCTACAGCTCATCGTCTTCAGCCAAGTTCAAGATATACAACGGACAGGGCACGACGGGTGAAGTGTTGTGGGAACCAACAGAGCGTGACGACTACACAGTAGGCCCTAACAAGGTCATTCGTTCATCAGCAGCCGATGGCGCACTGACCGTCTATTTCAACCCCAATCAGACATATGGTTCAGCAGCCGGATTCCAAGCCACTGTCAGCGAATATCTGTCGAAAGACATGCAGATTGCTGGTGTAGAAGTAAGCCAGGCCAGCACAGCCATTGCTTCTGTCGGAGCAGAAAATCAAGACCTGCTGAATGTCAACGTGAAGACTGACGGCAACCTGAACCCCGTGCAACTCAGCAGCATCAAGCTCAACCTGAAAGAAACAGAGACGAGCCTCAGCAAAGTTTCCGTATGGCAGAACAACGAGAAGCTGGGCGAAGCCGTCGCTGACGCAGCTGTTGAAATAATCTTCAGCGAGCCAGTCACATTGAAGGAAGGCAACAACCTGTTTGTAGTAAAAGCAGACGTAAGCAGTGAGGCTGAAGCTGAGGATACGATTGATGCCAAGGTCGTTGCAATCGTAACAACCAGTGATGAGATAGCAGTTGAAGACGGCGACCCAGAAGGCAGCCGCACACTGAAGAACATGATTATCCTTGTCGCTGGCGATAACGGAGAAAGGCAAATGGCCCTGGGCAAGACCATCATGCTCTATGATGACGGCGGTGCAGAAGGCGACGGTGCTGACGGTGTTGAAGCTACCATCACATTTGCTCCAGCAGAGGCCGGACATTCTATCAAGCTGACCGACAAGGGCATCAGCTTTAACTACACATCTCACCTCTACATCTATGAAGGTGGCGAAGTAAACGACGACAAGCTTATTGTTGACTTGAGCGGCTCGTCGGCCAAGTTCGACCCCATCATCTCCGATACTGAAAACTCGGACGGCAAACTTACCATCAAGTATGTTGGCAAAGGCAGCTACACACGTCCTAACTTTGCCATCGAAGTGGAAGGTTACAAGAAGAGCGAAGTTGCCATTACGGGTGTTGAAACGGAAGACATCAGCGTGAACGAAGTGCTGAAAGGCCAGACCGACGTGAAGATGCTGAAGATTGCTGTCACCGCCAAAGGTGAACTGGGCAGCGTCAGCCTGACTGGTTTCGATGTTGCTTCAACCAGCAGCGAAGTCATAGCTGCACAGCACATCTACCAGACTGGCACACTGGCCAGCTTCTCGGCCAACGAAACCTTCAACGGAGAATATACAATTACTGGTACAGGCACTTACTATTTCTGGCTGACCTACGACCTCAACACCGATGCTGAAGTAGGCCAGACAGCCGATGCACAGCTGACAGCCATCGTTGCGGGCGGCGAAACTATCGCTGTAACCGAACCTGCCACTGCCTCCGTCACCGTAGCTACTGGCAAGAGCGGAACCTACACGATAGGTGCTGACGCCGACTACGCCACCATTCAGGGAGCCATCGACGACATGGGCACACTGGGCATGGAAGGTCCCGTAGTGCTGAAGATAAAAGCTGGTGAATACAACGAAAAAGTACGCATCCCTTACATCAAAGGTATGGGGGCAGTCAACACACTCACCATCGAGAGCGAAAGCGGACAGCGCGACGTGAAGATTTATCACGACAACTACACCACCAGCGGCTACAGCGATGACCAGCACAAGAAAGACTATGGTGTGGTGACTCTCTACGAAGCCAACTATGTCACCCTGCGCAACCTTGAAATCTGCACCACCGACAAAGCCTACAAAGCCATCGTCATGGTGAAGGACCAGAGCCGCCATACCACTATCGACGGCTGCTACCTCCATGCACCAGCCTGCACCGCATCCAGTGGTGAAGATGTATGTCTTGTAGGCCACACCATCATCGACGAAGAGAACAAGAACAACGACTACCTCACAGTGCGCAACTGTCTGCTCGAAGGCGGCAAGATGGGTGTAAGCATGGGTGGAACCAGCTATGTCGCCCTGCCCAAGGAAGTAGGTGGCATCATTGAGGGCAACACCTTCAAGAACAATGCACAGAAAGCCATCTACGTGATGGACGAACTGGGTGTGAAAATTAAGAACAACACCATCATCATCGAACCCACCGCAGCCACCAGGATGAGTGTAGGTGTGCTCGACTTGCAATTACGCGACGAGTATTCCGAGGCTACCGAAATCACAGGCAACATCTTCAACGTGGCTCCCAGCACCTACGTCGCCGTCATGAACCTACGTCAACTGCAGGGTACAGCCGAGGCTCCAGTCCTCATTGCCAACAATGTCATCAACTTGACATCGCTCAATGCCTCATACGCAGCTTTCAAATTCAATGGCGGCAACATCAAGAATGTCAACGTGGCCAACAACACCTTCCGCATGACAGGCGAAAATGGAGGTCCCGTCTTCTGGGCATCTTCCACGCTGGGTGACGGTTACGGAAACGTGAACGTGGTAAACAACATCATCCAGAACGAAACCAACGGCTATGCTGTAAACCTTTACAACGACGGCAATCTGGGCACCGACAAGTTCAACTTCCAGAACAACCTCATGTACACAGCTGGCGAAACCTTCTTCCGTGCATCTTCCAGCACGACTGGCGACTTCGCTGCTTTCGTAGAGAAGACAGCTGCCACGGGCAACATCAACAAGCAGGTTGCATTTGCCAGTGATGACATTCTGGAACCCGCTGCCACACTGGAAGGCGACCTCCTTGCCGCCCTGCCACTGTCATACGTCACTACCGACATCAACGGCACAGCTCGTCCTGCCGAGAGCATCACAATAGGTGCCTACGAATACGACCCCGACTTGACACGCATCCCTGTTGTTGCCGAAGGTTATCCACAGGCCATGGCCACAGCCTTCAACGAAGCCATGGTGACCGTGAAAGCCGACATGAACGGCAAAGCATACGTAGCCCTGCTGCGTGCAGAAGAAGCTGCTCCAGGAGCAGCCGAACTGAAGGAACAGGGAACACCATTTACTGTAACAAAAGATGCTGAAGCTTCTCTGAAGATTGACACCCTGCAAGAAAAGACAACCTACGTGGCATACATCCTTGTGGAAAGTACACGTGGCAACCAGACAGAAGTGTTGGCTACCGAAGCCTTTACCACACCCATGGAACCCATCGACTTGCTCATTGCTTGTACAGAACCAGAGCAGACCGTGGCTAATGGCACAGAGGCTGAACTGAAAGTTATGGTTGCCAGCGGCCTGGCACCCTTCACAGTAAACTGGATGAACAGCAAGCACCAGACGGTAAGCACTTTTGAAACAGACTTGTTGGGCGAAGAAATCACAGCCAGTCTCATACCGACTCAGTCTGGTGACTACTACGTAACCATCACCGATGGACAACAGAAGACCGCTACCGACACCTGCCGTGTCATCGTGACGGGTCCAGCCCTGACAGCTGATTTCGAGAACCTCTATCTTGAAGAAAACAGCTATTGGCGTGGTCCCGACACAAAAGGCGAGCTGGAGGAAGGACTCTATGGCGACGACCAGTATCAAGGCTCCTTCGTTAGTGGCAGCTACCACTTCTCCAACAACTACAGCATCGACTGGGGCAGCTGGTCTGGGTTCAGCTATTCCAATCGCACTGCCACGTCGTTTGCTTCCTACTCTACCGACCAGTGGAACTCCTGTGTAGGAGAAGGACACAATGGTTCTGAAAATTATGCCGTATTCTTTGAAGACAGTTACGCTCCTATGACAGTGACTGTTCTCAACAAGCCCGACGGCGACCTCATTCGTGGTTTCTACATCACCAACGCAGCCGTTACTGTCAACTCCATTCTGAACGGCGACGGCATGACAGGCGAAAGGGATGCACACGGTCAGCCAGTTGATGGCACAGTGGGATTCAAGGAAGGTGACTACTTCCTGTTGACCATTACAGGTGACAATGACGAGGAAGTGGAATACTATTTGGCCGACTATCGTTCAGAGAATGCCGACGAACACTACTACGTGAACGACTGGCAGTGGGTTGACCTCACTTCACTGGGCAAAGTGAAAGAACTCACTTTCAGCTTGAAGAGTTCACGCAGAAACAGCTGGGGTTACACCACACCGCTCTACTTCTGTATGGATGATTTCAACGGCATTGGCGAAGGCCCGGCAACCATGGAGGACCTTGCTCTTGACGAAGAAAGCTATTGGGACGGCAGCGACCTGACGGGCGGTTTCGTGTCGGGTGCCTACCGCTTTGAGAACGGCTACTTCGAGAATCAGTATGGCAGTTACTCCTACGGTTTCTCTTACAGCAACAAGAGCAGTTCGTCGTTCACGACTTATTCGTCGGACCGCTACAATTCTTGTGTAGGCGGTGGTGCAGAGGGTTCTGCCACGTTTGCCGTGTTCAACATGAGCAAGGGCCACAGTCAGGGTGTGGAAGTGATGAAAGGTGAAGAGGGCGACAGCGTGAGCGGCTTCTATGTCACCAATGCAGCCTCCACCTATAAGGCTATACTTGAGGGCACCGACCTGGCACGCCAGTTTGCAGTAGGCGACTGGCTCAAACTGACCGTCACAGGATGGGATGCCAGTGGCAATGAAACGGGTACGGTGGACTACTATCTGGCTGATTTGCGTGACTCGCACCATAGTTACATCGTTGATGAGTGGCGTTGGGTTGACCTAACCTCTCTGGGCAGGGTGAAACGGCTTAGCTTCACCATGAGCAGCAGCGACAGCAGTCAGTGGAGCATGAATACGCCGTCTTACTTCTGCCTGGATAATCTGGGTGGCATGAAGCCAGAGGATGAACAGCCCATTGTTACTTCTATCTGTACGGTTCAGCCCAGCCAGTCGGCTGTGGTTCCTGTGGCCATCTATAGTTTGAACGGAACATTGCAGCATGAGCTTCTGCCTGGTGTGAACATTGTGAAATATTCCGATGGTTCGCAAAGGAAGGTGCTTGTCAAGTAGTTGGTTGAGTGTTTAGAGATGAGTGTTTAGCGTTTATAGACGTTGCTGTAAAGTCTCTCATCTCTAAACTCTAAACACTCATCTATAAACAATAAACTAAAAACTAAAAACATTTTTTGATTATGAGAAAGATTTTCTACTTTGCTTTGCTGATGTCCATGCCTGCCGTGGCACAGCAGTCGGACGTGGTGGCTACATTCGAGGATTTGGCTCTGGAGCGGGATTGCTTCTGGAATGGTAGCGACGGCACTGGGGGCTTTGTCTCTGGTGGCTTCCGTTTTGAGAATGGCTATGAGGTGATGGACTATGGTGGTTACTCTTACGCTTACGCATACGGGTTCTACTATAGCACGATGACGGCTACGTCGTTTGCGGATTACGCGACGGACCAGTACAACAGTTGTGTGGGCCACGGCGCGGAGGGTTCGGCTACGTATGCCGTGTATAATGTGAACAATTATACGCCGAAGGGCATCGAGGTGCTGGGCGGCGAGAGGGTTGTGCCTGGCTGCTACCTGACGAATGATGCCTGTGCTTACTGGTCGATGATGCAGGGCGATGGTTATGCAAAGAAGTTTGGCGCGGGTGACTGGTTCAAGTTGACCATCACGGGGCTGGATGCTGCGGGCGCGGTGACGGGCGCGGTAGATTTCTATCTGGCCGATATGCGCGAGGGCGCGGACGGTGGCATCGTGGACGATTGGCAGTGGGTGGACCTTAGCTGTCTGGGCAGGGTGGCTCGGCTGAGTTTCGACATGAGCAGCAGTGACAGCGGTCAGTATGGCATGAATACGCCTGCTTATTTCTGTCTGGACAATCTGGGTGCTGCCCAGCCTGGGGTTGACCCGTCGGTCGGCGTGGCGGCGGTGGAGGCTGCGGGGGACGGTGTGCCTGTGGCTATCTATAGCGCGAGCGGTGTGCGTCGCAGTGCGTTGGCGGCGGGACTGAACATCGTGAAGTATGGAAATGGTGTGACGAAAAAGATTTTTGTTAGATAATGTATCGTCCTTTGAATATCATTTTTGTTGTTGTTGCGTTTGCCATCCTCGCTTCGTGTGGGGGTGGCAATGCTGTTTCTGTCTCGGCTGAGGGGGAGGAGGTGGAACTGGTGTATGCCGACTTGCTCAGCATGAGGCAGTGCGCGGGGTATGTGTATGCCGAGGTGCGCAATCCGTGGGACAGCGGGGCAGTGTTGCATTCCTACGTGCTGGTGGAGCGGGACAGGCCGCTGCCAGCTGGGTTACCGAAGGGGGATGTGGTGCGCATTCCGCTGAGGAGGAGTGTGGTCTATACGCTGGTACACATGGGGCTGATTGAGGAGCTGGGGGCTTACGACCAGGTGGCGGGTGTCTGCGATTTGCGCTACATGGACATTCCGAGGGTGCAGGCCGATGTGCGGGCTGGCCGTCTGAGGGACTTGGGCGAGGGTTTGAATCCGAACATTGAGGGGTTTATCGACATGGAGCCAGATGCTGTCCTGCTTTCTCCGTTCCAGAACGACGGCGGGTATGGCCGTCTGGGTAAGTTGGGCATTCCGATTGTGGAGTGTGCAGACTATATGGAGACTTCGGCTCTGGGCAGAGCTGAGTGGATGAAGTTTTACGGGTTGCTCTACGGAAAGGAGACTGAAGCCGACAGCTTGTTTCGTGGCATAGTCTGCCGTTACGAGGCGTTGAAGCAGTTGGCTGCCGGGCAGAAGGAGCGTCCCACGGTGGTGACGGACTTGAAGTATGGTGCCATGTGGTATGTGCCTGCGGGTGGCAGCACGACGGGTGGGTTGCTGTCCGATGCAGGTGCGGACTACGTGTTCAAGGACTGGACAGGGAGCGGCAATCTGACGCTGGCTCCAGAGACGGTGTTTGACCAGGCTGCGGATGCGCAGTTTTGGCTGATTCGCTACAATCAGCGGACGAGCAAGACTTACGACGAGTTGGCTCAGGAGTACACGAATTACAGGAAGATGGCTGCCTTCAGGAACCGTAACATTTATGCCTGCAACACGGAGGACATTCCGTTCTACAAGGAGGCTCCTTTCCATCCCGACTTGCTGCTGAGGGATTTCATCAAAATCTTTCATCCAGAGGTACTAAGGGGAGACTCTTTGCGTTATTATAAGAAAATGGAATAATTCTTAAATCCGAAAGGTTTAAATCCGAATTACGAAATCCGAAATCATAAATCCGAATTACGAAATCCGAAAGGCCATCCGGATGGTCTCGTAACTCGTAATTCGTATTTCGTAATTCGTAATTCGTAATTCGTAATTAAAATTCTTCATTCCGTAAAACCGCAAAACCGTATGACCGCAAAACCGCAAAACCGCATAACCGCCCTCTGTCTTCTCTGTGTCCTCAGTGTCCTCTGTGCCTTCCTGAACTTGTTTTTTGGCACCGTACCTATCCCAGCCGATGAAGTGTGGCGGGCATTGACGGGTGGTGAGGTGTCGAAGGCTTCGTGGGCATACATCGTTCTGGAGTCGCGATTGCCGAGTGCGGTGACGGCGTTGCTCTGCGGTGCTTCGTTGGCGGCCAGCGGACTGATGTTGCAGACGGTGTTTCGGAATCCCCTGGCGGGGCCGTCTATTCTGGGCATTACGAATGGTGCGTCGCTGGGGGTGGCGTTGGTGATGCTGGCTATGGGTGGTGTGCTGGGCACGACGGTGCTGGGTGCCGACTTGCAGGTGGCTGGCATTCTGGCTGTGATTGTGGCGGCGTTCTTGGGTTCTGCCGTGGTCATGGCTGTGCTGCTGATGATGAGCGGTGTGGTGCGGAGCAATGCGATGCTGCTGATTGTGGGCATCATGTTTGGCTACCTGACGGGGTCGCTGATTTCGCTGCTCAATGTGTTTGCCTCGTCCGACAATGTGTTTGCTTACGTCATTTGGGGCATGGGCAGTTTCTCCAGTGTGTCGCTCCAGCAATTGCCTTGGTTTGCGGGGCTTTCGCTTGTGGGCCTGTTGCTTTCGCTGCTGCTGGTGAAGCCGCTGAATGCCTTGCTGCTGGGCGACCAGTATGCGCAGAACTTGGGGTTCAACATTCGCAGGATTCGCACGCTGCTACTGCTCTCCACGGGGTTGCTCACGGCGATTGCCACGGCTTTCTGTGGTCCTGTAGCTTTCCTTGGGTTGGCCACGCCACACATTGCCCGCATGGTGATGGGCACTGAGAACCACAAGTTGCTCTTGCCTGCCACCATCCTGACAGGGTCGCTGATTGCCCTGTTGTGCAACGTGCTTTGTATGCTGCCGTCCGACACCATTTTGCCACTCAATGCTGTCACGCCGATGATTGGCACGCCTGTGATTTTGTACGTGATTTTGTGCAAACGCAGTTGAAGAAAGTTAAAAGTTGAAAGTTAAAAGTTAAAATGCCCTGCGGAGTGTAGGCTGCAAGCCATTTTAACTTTTAACTTTTAACTTTTAACTGAAATTTTCCTTAACTTTGCAGCCTAGAAGTACGGTTGTGCGGTCTTACGGTTAGACGGTCATACGGTTGTACGGTTAGACGGCTGTTCTACCATAAAACCACAAAACCGTTAAGCGAAGCGACCGCAAAACCGCAAAACCGCAAATAAGTGTTGATATGTTGAAGCAATTTCTCTCCATCATGGCACGCTACCTGAAGCCTTACCGCAAGTATTTGGCGTGGTCGGTTGTGCTGAATTTTCTGTCGCAGTGGATGAACGTGTTCTCGTTCATGGTGTTGATTCCGATTCTGAACATCCTTTTCAAGATAGACAAGGCGGTGTATGAGTATCAGCCTGTGGACTGGCACCATCTGAACAAGGATGTCATCATCAACAATGCTTACGCCTGGGTGCAGGAACTGATTTCGCTGCATGGGGCTTTCCTCACATTGGTCATCATGGGGGTGGCTCTCATCGTGATGACGGGTGTGAAGACATTGGGCTATTTTGCTTCGTCTGCCGTCATGGTGCCGTTGCGCACGGGCATTGTCCGCGACATTCGTGTGGAGGTGTACGAGAAGGTGCTACGTCTGCCGCTGAGTTTCTTTTCGGAAGAACGCAAAGGAGATATCATTGCCCGAATGAGTGCCGATGTGCAGATGGTGGAAAGTTCTATCACGAGCAGCATTGATATGCTGATTCGTCAGCCCATCGCCATTCTGGTCTGCTTCTTCACCCTGTTCAGCGTGAGTTGGCAGCTGACGGTGTTTGTCATCGTGGTGGCTCCTGTGGCTGGCTGGATTATGGGCGTGGTGAGCCGTAAGCTGAAGAGCCAGTCATCTGCCGTGCAGGGTCAGTGGGGTGACATCATTGCCCAGCTGGACGAAACGTTGGGCGGACTGCGCATCATCAAGGCGTTCATTGCGGAGCACAAGATGTTGCGGCGGTTTACATTCGTGAACGACGAGTTTCGCAAGGGCATGAACGAAATGGTGATTCGCCAGAATGCTGCTCACCCAATGTCGGAATTTCTGGGCACTATCATCATCGTGGTGGTGCTTTGGTTCGGCGGTTTTTTGATTCTGAATGAGTCGAACCTGATTGATGCTTCTACCTTCATTTTCTATATGGTCATCCTCTACAGCGTCATCAATCCGCTGAAGGAACTCTCGAAGGCCACCTACCAGATTCCCTTGGGCTTGGCTTCGATGGACCGTATTGACTTCATCCTGAAAGCCGAAAACCCCATCAAGGAGCCAGCCCTGCCTGAGCCGCTTCCCAGCTTTGAGCGGGAGATTGAGTTGCGCGATGTTTGCTTCAGCTACGTTGAGGGACGCGAGGTGCTCAAGCACATCAACCTCACTGTGCCGAAGGGGAAGACCATTGCGCTGGTGGGACAGTCGGGTTCGGGAAAGAGTACACTGGTTGACCTGATACCTCGTTACCACGATGTATCTCAGGGCGAGGTGCTCATTGACGGCAAGAACATCAAGGGGGTGAAGATAAGTGAACTACGCTCGCTCATTGGCAATGTCAACCAGGAGGCCATCCTCTTCAACGACACGTTCTACAACAACATTACTTTCGGTGTGGAGAATGCCACGATGGAGCAAGTCATCGAGGCTGCCAAGATAGCCAATGCCCATGAGTTCATCATGGAGAGCGAACACGGCTACGACACGATGATTGGCGACCGTGGCGGCAGACTCTCTGGCGGTCAGCGGCAGCGAGTGAGCATTGCGCGTGCCATCCTGAAGAATCCTCCCATCCTCATTCTTGACGAAGCCACCAGTGCGCTCGACACCGAGAGTGAGCGACTGGTGCAGGAGGCTCTGGAGCGGCTGATGCTTTCGCGCACCACCATTGCCATTGCCCACCGTCTGAGTACCATCAAGAACGCTGACGAAATCTGTGTGCTCTACGAGGGTGAAATTGTGGAGCGTGGTCAGCATGAAGAGCTGATTGAGAAGAATGGCTACTATAAGCGGCTGTATGATATGCAGCAATTATAAGTGAAGAGTGAAAAGTGAAGAGTGAAAAATTTAAGTTACTGGGGTTAAACGCAGTCTAATGGTGGCTAAACTGTAACTTAGATTTTTCACTCTTCACTTTTCACTTACTTCCCCCTTCCACCGTTTCCGTCCAAATTGAATCAAGTTGTGGCAACCGCACCTCGAAAGGCTCGAAGGTGATGGGTGCTGTAGTTTTGTGGCTGTGCATCCAGTGGAGGCGGGCTTTGCCATACATGGTGGCCACAAGGGTAAAGCTGCTGAAGGGACCAATGAGGTAGTCGCATTCGGAGAGCAGACAGAGGTCTTCGCCAGGATTGCCAGTGGGGAAGTGTACCTGCCAGGGCTGGAGAGCCTGACGGTAGCGGTCTTGATCGGGCTGGGCGTTGCTACATATATATATAATGTAATGGGGAAATCCTAACCCCTGTAGGGCACGGCGAATGGTGGCAATGTATTCTTCGTCGGTGAAGTAGAATTTGCCGTCGCACCATGTCTGGTAGTCACCGCGCCGAATGTGTACGCCGATGCGGACGGTGTCGGCAGGGGCTGTGCTTTCCATGTATTTCTGTATATTTTGGCTGATGGCTGGCTTGAAGGAGAACAGGCTGCGGATGTCGGCGAGGTGTTGAAGGAAGAGGCTGTAGTGACGCACGCTCCAACCTTCCACCATAACGTTACGGCTGGCCAGTATCTGTGCTTCTTTCTCTGGGTGGGGCTGGATGTCGCCGCTGTAGCTGACGGTGGGGATGATGCCCCAGCGAGCCATGAACTTGCCAGCCAGGTAGTAGGCGAAGTTGTGGTGGGGCGTGGTGCTGATGGCGAAGTAAGGGTATTTGTAGGCAAACCGCATCGACATACAGGGACGGTGATGTTCCTTTGCCCAGGCATAGACGTGGGCATATTGCAGGATGTTGTTGCACATCTGGCCTTTGTCGCGTACAAATATCATGGCTTGCCCTCCTCCTGCTGTGTGTTCAGGTATTTGTTGACACCGTTTTCGCACCACTTGATTTGCTGGCTGACGACGTGCTCCAGTTCCTTCAGGTGTGTGCCTTCACCCGCTTTTGAGGCTTCCTGGTGCCACAGGTGATAGAGCACGCCGCCCATCTTCAGTGCCTTCTTCTTCACTCCTGCAAAGTGCATTCGGTAGATGAGTTCGCCGTCCTCATGTCCCCATCCACACAGGTTCTCGTTGTAGCCGTTGACGGCAATGAAGTCGGAACGCCAGAAGGCCATGTTGCAGCCGCGCAAGTGGTCAATCTTTCGGGCATAGCGCAGTGCCATGTAGTGACGCAGTGTCTTGTTGCGTAGGCGGTTGAGGATGAAGGCTGGCTTCAGTCCTGTGGCGTGGAGGTGGAATTGGCCTGAAGCCAGAATTGCTTCGGTCTCGCGGCGTTCCACCTTGGTGCGGCTGCCGCAGACGTAGTAGCCACGTTCCATCAGCTCGGCGTGGTCGGCCAGGAAGTGCCTGTCAAGCACCACGTCACCGTCAATCTGCACGATGTATTCGCCTCTGGCCTTGGCAATAGCCTTGTTCAAGATAATCGTTCTTCGGAAACCTTCGTCGGGCTGCCACACGTGCTGAATGTCAAGTTCGGGGTAACGCTTTTGCAGCTGGCCGATGAGCAGCCTTGTCTCTTTGCCCGACCCGTCGTCCGCAATGATGACCTCGCAGGGAAGCTGGGTTTGCCGACCGACCGACTCAATGCAGAGCTGGAGGGCACGGGGCCAGTTGTAGGTAGAGACAAGCAGCGTGATGTCGGCGTTTGGGGGCGAAAAGTGCCATGGCTCTTTGTAGGTGAGTTTGTGTATAAAGCTCTGTCGGGCAGCTTGCTGGATGAGCAGCGTGGAGAAATTTCTGCCCCGGCGCAGTGCATAGAACATGAAGTGCATGGCTGCGTCGGTCTCCCTGAGCTGGGCCTGCTGAAACTGACCCAGAAAGTCGGGGTTGGTACGGAGCAGGGCTATAAAGATGAAGTGGAAGGTGAAGTAGTGGATGACGGCTCCCTCCTCCTGCCAGTAGCGTTCCAGGGTTTGGCACATTCGGTGGATGAGGGGATGGTGGGCTTCGGCCTTGATGAAGCAACTCTGGATGTAGGTATAGGCAAATTCACCCTGCGCGAGGTAGCAGAAGAAAGGCTTCTGCAAAATTTCGTCGGGAATGGTGGCAGTGAGCAGACAAGTCGCGTCAATCCAGATGCCACCGTATTTGTCGAGTAGCCACACACGCAGGATGTCGGAGAAGTGGGTGATGGAGATGGCATTCTTCTCTTTGGCTTCCCTGATGTAGGCTGGCAGGTCGATGTATTGCTGGAGGTTTTCTGCCGTGATGACGATGTGGGTGTAGCCCTGTGGCAGGAACTCATCTACCGACTGAATGCTCTGGCGAACAATGTCGGGACAGTGGTCCAGCCCCTGTGCCCAATATTGCCAGACGATGCAGCGGGTAGGGCCATCGGCGGAAGGTGTGGTTGGGGCTGGTGCCTTCTCGGTGCAGTATTGTTCCAGGTACTTGATGCACCGCTCAGGATTGGTGGGGGAGAGGGAATTGCGCACCCGGTGGCGCAGCTCTCTGTCCCAGAAACATGTCATCGAAGCGACATTGGCAAGGAATTTTCTTGTTTTGCGTCCTTTCATCGGGATGTCTTTTTGTTGCGTTGCAGGAAGAAGTCGATAAGCTGTTGGTCGGTCTCCTTGATTTTTCTGACGAAGAAGAGGGGCGAAGCCTCCAGTTCCTCAATGTCCTCATGGGTGAAGGTGTAGGGGGTGCCACGTGTCCAGTCGATGAGGCGCATGTTGCAGCCAAACACATCGTTTTCGCCTGTGTGTCCTGTACATTCTCCCTGCCTGTAGATGTTTTCCCTGAAGGGAGAGTTCCAGATGACAGACTGCAAGAACAGCTCGTCGGCACAGTAGGTGTGGCGGAAAGCCTTTTTGATGAGGTTGCGTTTAGTCAGCAGGTAGCGGACGAAGCCGTCAGTGACCGACACCCAGTTGGGACCCATCCTCAGTTCGGGCAGACTGCTGATTCGGGGCTTCATCCACAGGTGCTTGTTGAGGGAGAGCAGGTTGCGCTGTATCATGCGTTCCAGGTTCTGCCCCAGTGTACGGTGGGGCAACTGGTTGTAGTTGTGGAAAAAGTGTTTCCGCAGTCTCTTCTGGATGATGTCGTGGGTGGCTGGCTGGCTCCAGAACTCCACAAACTCTTTTCCGTCGTGAGCCTGAAAGAAAGCATGGATTTCGTCTTGCGACTTCAGCGGAAGGTCGGCTCCCGACAGCAGGTGGTAGTAGGCATAGTGCCCCGTCTGGCTGGCTTTCTCGAACAGCCGCATTTCGGCCTCAATCTGCGAGTCCTCGCCCCACCAGATTTTGATGGAGGGCATCACATACAGACGGCTATGTTCCACCTCCACGTTCTTGAACCGTGCAGGGTCGGCCTTCTTGTCAATCATCAGGAAGATGTCGTTGCGCTCGTCGTCAATCAGGTGTACGAGCAACTGCAACAAGGCAGGCTGGTCGTGGGCAATGATGCAATAAGCATGACGTTGATTCTCCATAAGCAAAACCCTATAAACGATGAAACCATGTGATAACGTGCAGCAGTGAACGAATCCACCGCCGGTAACATCGGCTCTCGGCACAGTAGTCGCGAGTCTGGATGCAAGGCTTGTTGTCAAAAGTATATAGCTCGTCCAGAGCCTCCCGATACACGGCTGGCACCAGTTCCTCGAAAAACTGCTCCCTTTCCTGCTCCATCAAGTCCTGCGAGCGGTAGCTGATGCCACCCATGTCATAGCGGCACACCACCCCAGGCACATACACAAAGCGACACGCCTCCAGCTTCATCTGCACCAGCAAACGCCAGTCGGCAGCAATGCTGAAACGCTCGTCAAATCCACCCAGCCGTTCAAAGCACTCACGCCGCACAAGGGTTGACTGATGGTTCAGCGGAGCCTTCCGCAGGTATTGCAGAGTCAGCCGTTCTGGTTGCCGCCCTATGTCCTCTCTGTCGGGGTAGCAGAAACACACATCCCCGTACAGCATGTCAGCCTCGTCAGCCTCAGGACTTTCCAGCAAGCGTTGCAACACATCAGGAGCATACAGCTCATCGCCCGAATTGAGGAAATACAGAAACTCCCCCTTCGCCATCCGTGCCCCCTTGTTCAGGGCATTATAGATGCCACGGTCGGGTTCACTTACCAACCAGGCAAAATGCGCCTTCATCTCGTCCAGAAACTCACAGCTGCCGTCGCTGCTTCCGCCGTCCACCACAATCCACTCGTAGTCGTGGAACGTCTGCTTGAGCATACTTCCCACCGTCTGCCTCAGTCCGTGCAGATTATTGTAATTGATGGTGACAACCGAAAGCTTCATCTCTCCTGTTTTCTCTACATAATGATAAAAACATCGCAAAGGTACGATTTTTTTTAGTTAAAAGTTAAAAGTTAAAAGATAAAATGCCATGCGGAGTGCTTTTTAGTTAAAAGTTATGTGTTCATAGTGGGGAGGTAGGGGGTTAGGGAGATAGAAGGAGATAGAAGGAGTTAGAAGGAGTTAGAAGACGATACAAAATCTGGTAACGTCCTTTATCTTCCTCTATCTCCCTTTAACTCCTTCTACCTCCCCACTATGAACACATAACTTTTAACTAAAAAGCACTCCGCATGGCATTTTAACTTTTAACTTTTACTTTTAACTAAAAAACTCTTACCTTTGCACGCAAAAAGCCCCATGTTTCTTCTTTTCCTCCTCACGCTCCTCCTCTTCGTCCTCCAGAAGCCCCTCTTCATGCTCTACAACGCCGACATCGACCCCACAGTCAGCGTTTCCGACTACCTCGCCGTGATGTGGCACGGACTGCCGCTCGATGTCACCACCTCGGCCTACACCCTCGTCCTCCCCTGGCTCCTGCTGCTGGTGGCAAAGCTCGTTCCCCGCTTCCCCCTGCGCCCGCTGCTCCGGTCCTACTACGCGCTGGTCAGTCTGCTGCAGGCCCTCATCTTCGTGGCCGACACAGTGATGTACAGCTTCTGGCACTTCAAGCTCGACTCCACAGTCTTCCTCTACACCGACAAACCCGCAGCCGCCTTTGCCAGCGTCTCCCCGCTTTTCCTGTTCCTCTGCATCCTGGCAATACTGGCTCTCACCGCAGTCTATGGCTATGCCTACCTGAAAGTCACTGCCCAGGCCGTGAAATCCAGCCGCAAACTGTGGAGCGTGCTCCTCCATCTGCTGCTGGCCCCACTCCTTTTCCTCATGATACGCGGCGGACTGGGCGAAAGCACCGCCAACGTGACCAAGGCATACTACTCCGAAAACCAGTACCTCAACCATGCCAGTGTCAACGCAGCCTTCAACCTCTTCTATTCCCTCTCCCATCAGCAAAACTTCGCCCAGGAATTTCAATACTACGACACAGCAGCCGAGCGCGAATCACTCCTGCAAGGCATCTACCACACCGAGAGCACCCGTCCCGACACCCTCCTGCGCACCACCCGTCCCGACATCCTGCTCATCGTCTGGGAGGGCTGTGCCGCCAATGCCGCTGGCTGTATGGGCTGCCCCTTCGGAGCCACACCCCACCTCGACAGCCTTGCCGCCCACAGCGTCTTCTTCTCCAACTGCTGGGCCAACAGCTTCCGCACCGACCGTGGCCTCGTCTCCATCCTCTCCGGCTGGCTCGGACTGCCCTCGGCCTCCCTCATGCGTCTGAGCAGCAAGTCGGAGAGTCTGCCAGGCATAGCCCGCACCCTGCGGCAGGCCGGCTACACCACCGACTTCTGGTATGGCGGCGACATCGGCTTCACCAACATGGGCGGCTTCATGCTGCAAAACGGATTCCAGCGCACCCACAGCGACAAGGACTTCACTGCCGCCGAAATCTTCAACGAATGGGGCGCAGCCGACGGCACGGTGTTCCGCCGGATTCTGGCAGACTGGCAGACACCCAGCCCCCAGCCACGCTTCACGACCGTCATGACCATCAGCAGCCACGAACCCTGGACCGTGCCCGACTACCATCGGCTCGACAACGAGATAGACAACAGCTTTGCCTACACCGACCAGTGCATCCACGACCTCACCGTCTCCCTCCAGGCACAGGGACTTTGGGACAACACCCTCGTCATCATCCTGCCCGACCACGGAGCACTCTCCCGTCCTGGCTACAGCTTCTCCAGTCCCCAGCTCATGCACATCCCCCTCGTCCTCACGGGCGGAGCCATCCGTCAGCCGCGCCGCATCGCCACCCTGATGAACCAGTCTGACCTCGCCGCCACCCTCCTTGGCCAGCTCGCCCTGCCCCACGACGACTTCCCCTTCAGCCGCGACGTACTCAGCCGCGACTACACCTACCCCACCGCCATCCATGCCTCGAAGACCAACCTCACCTTCATCGACTCCACGGGCCTCACCAACATCGACCTGGCCTCCGACCAGATAGTCAGCAGCACCGAGACCTGCGACACCCTGCCCCATGCCCAGCTCCGTGCTCGCAAAGCCCGTGCCATCCTCCAGACCCTCTACCTCGATGCCAGCCGCCGCTGAACTTAATAATTCACAATTAAACAATTCACAATTCACAATTTGAGTATGAAAACTTCGGCGGACACAACAGCCGTAGATACTCAAATTGTGAATTGTGAATTGTTTAATTGTGAATTACTAATCGTGAATTGTTACACTCTATCCGTTTCCATCAGGAGCGGGAGCGACCTCATTGCTCTCAATCTCGGTATCGACAATGAAGCCCACCTTGTTCAGTTCCTCGCGCAGTTCGGGGCTGGGGGTGAAGATGACACGGCGGCGACGGATGAGGTCGGTGCTCACATCCTCAGCATTCTCCACCGCCTTCGCACGGAAGCCGATGCGGAACGTGCCCAGGTTGCCAATCTGCACGCTGTGACCGTTGAAGAGCAGCTGGCGCACCTCCTGCGTGTAGGCACGGCAGCCCACAGCAATCTGCGCATCGGTCAAGCCGCAGTCCTTGGCGCACAGCTGGATAAGCTCGTCAGCATGGATGGTGTTATAACGCTTAGCGGTTGTCACGTAGGCCACCTTCTTAGAGTAGCCAATCTTCTTTTTCTTGCTCGAAAGCCTGATTTTTGGATTTCCCATAATGTTTTTTCTTTTGTTTTAGGGGTTAATAATTTTGTTTGTTTTGCCCGGAACACCCGGACAACCCGGAAAACCCAGAATATCCGGATTATCCGGAAAAGCCCGGCCCTACTCCTCCTCCACCACGAAGGACTCCACACTGACGCGGCGCAGACGCTCCTGCATGTCGGCGTTCAGCACAAAGAGGATCTTCCTGCGCTTCACCAAGTCGGCACTCACGTCCTCGGCATTCTCCACCGCCTTCGCGTTGATGCCGAAGCGGAAATAGCCCACGCCCGGAAACTCCACGCTGTGCCCGTTCAGCAGCATCTGCTTCAGCTGGTGGCAGATGGCGCGAGCCACGCCCGAAAGCACTGCCTCGCTGATGCCCGTGTCGGCAGCCGCGTGCTCCAGAAACTGCTCATGGTCAATGGTGGTGTAGCGCACCGCCCGCTGTACGTAGCCCTGACGGTTGGCCACCTTAATAAACTGTCGTTTTGCTCTTGAAACAAGATTTCCCATAATGTCTTACATTTTTAATTAAAGGGGTTCTACAATCGTTTAAATTCTCTCTGCTTGCAAGCTGGTGCAAAGGTACGGCCATTTCGCCACCCGCAGAAGACTTTTTCCGCGCTTAACGGAAATTGGCCACCCTGCCCTGCCCCTCCCTGCGGGCCGAAACAGGCATACCCGCTGAACGGCATAGGCAATCCGTCGCGCTCGCATAGGCAACCAAACGCAAACCATTGCCTACGCGAGCGCGACGGATTGCCTACGCCGCCCCGACGCTTTCCCTTTCTATATAAGGCCATTCGGCTCTGGACGGGCACTTGCAGCGATGCGCCGACCGATTTCCGAGCCTCTCCACGCGATTTTTTACACTTCTGCACAAAAATCGCGTTAACAAAAAAAAAAAAACGATAAGGTTTGCTAAAGAATTGTTAACAATACTACTAATAGCCGTACCTTTGCATCCGAAAACAAACCTCGTGCGCAAATTTTCCAAAACATTTATTATACTCACTAATTTTATTTATTAAAACTCAAAAATGCGTATGAAAATCTTTACGTTAAAAACGCTCCTGATGAGCGCACTGCTTTGTGTGGGGTTGAACTCGTGGGCGGCTGATGAAACCATCACTTTTAGTGATAAGTACTCGTCAAATACTACGATGACAGAAGAAACCGTGACAGGCTCAAATTTTGTCATAACTTTTAGTAAAGGTTCAAGCGGTACTGCGCCTCAATTTTATACCAATGGTTCTGCTATCCGTGCATACGGCGGAAACACTTTCACGGTCAGCTCTACCACAAACATTGAAAAAATTGAAATCGCTTTTGGCTCAAGCGATGGCTCAAATGAAATCACGACAGATGTTGGAACCTATGAAAGTGGCACATGGACAGGAAGCGCGACCAGCGTTACTTTCACTATAGGCGGAACAAGTGGTAACAGACGACTTGCATCCATAGCCGTAACTTATGCTTCTTCTGACATTCCTGTTACCCAAACAGACCCCACCATCCTTGTTGAGGATGACAATGTGACCTACGGCACAACCTACACAGTGGATGATGATTTGATTGAAGGCGGTGCCATCACGGTTACTTCTGCTGACGAAAGCATTGCTACAGTAGAGGGACTTACCATCACGCCACAAGCCGTAGGCACTGTGACTATCACCGTAGCTACTGCTGAAAACCTCAACTATTATGCTGGCAGCAAAACATTCACGCTGACCGTGAAGGCTCCAGAAGGTTCTGACAAGGCTCCTGCGGCTGCAACAACATTATTCAACGAAACTTTTGACGAGAGCAACGGCTCAGGTGGTCGTGACAACACTTTTGGTGGAAATGTTGGTACAAGCTCACTTACTGGAAAACTTGATGAAACATGGACAACTATTGGCAACAATGGTGCATCTGAGTGCATTAAGCTTGGTACGAGCAGTGCTGCTGGCACTGTTAAAACAGGCAATATCAGCTTGACTGGCAATGGTACACTGACATTCGCTGCTGCCGGCTGGAGTAGCGGGACAAATACCGTAACTGTAACTGCTACAGGTGCTACACTTAGCGGTGACACTGAGGTAACATTGACAAACAGCACATGGAATAGCTACACCGTAAACATCACTGAAGCAACAGGCAATGTGCAGATTACTTTCAGCATGAAGCGTGGCTTCCTCGACGATGTAAAGGTTGAAAGTGTTGGTGGTGCTGCCAACGTAACAGCACCCCTCAACGCCTCTGGCTATGCTACCTTCTGCTCACAGTATCCGCTCGACCTTGACAACATGGAGAATGGAACGGCCTGGATTGTCAAGAGCGTAGCTGATGACGGTGCCATCAAGTTTGAACAGGCAACTGGCACAGTGAAGGGTGGCACTCCGCTCTTCCTGATGGGCGATGCTGGTGCTACTGTCACCATCCCAAGCGTTGACAGCAACGTGACTCCAGCGGGCAACCTGCTTGTGGGCACATTGGCTCCCACATACGTAAGCGACGGCTACGGTCTGAGCGGCAACACCTTCATGACGATTAATGCAGGTGTGGTTCCTGCTGGCAAGGCTTATCTGCCTACAGGCGTGATGGCCAGCGGTGCTAAGCCACGCTTCGTCTTCGGCGAAGAAGATGCTACAGGCATCCAGACCGTGAAGACTGGCGGACAGCTGGATGGCATCATCTACAACCTGCGTGGCCAGCGTGTAGCCAACCCCGTGAAAGGCATCTACATCCAGAACGGAAAGAAGATTCTCGTAAAATAATTTATTAACGGCAACTAAAAGAAAGGACTGAAAGATATGAAAAAGACATATATTGCTCCCGCCGTGGAGATTGAACACATCACAGTGGAAACCATGATTGCAACATCGCCTGGTGCTACTGTAGATTCTACAAAGACAGTCAACGCTGCAAACATCGAAGCCCGCGACCGTGGCGACTACGCCCCCGTAGAGGACGATGCTACCTTTGGCAACCTCTGGTAAGAAGCACGAAAAGTGTTTGATAATTTCGATATAAAATCTATGGGCAACCGAAACGGCTGTGAAGCTCCTGCCCAGAAAATTAGTGTTTTAAATTAGTAATATAAGTAAAATTTTTAGGGCAGCACACGCTGTGAAGCGCACGCTGCTCTTTTTTTGTCCCTGCGAAGCGGGGAGAAAAAACCACAGATTGCACGGATTACACGGATTCTTTTCTTATGATAACCATTCACGAAATTACACAGATTGGACAGCACGGAGGAGTCGTTCACGACTCTAAAATCTGTGTAATCCTATCTATAATTTCAAAAAAGAATCCGTGTAATCTGTGCAATCTGTGGTAAGTAGAAGAACAAAAATGATTTATATGAAATTCATGTTAAAAAAGCGAGAGAAAAAACCACAGATTGCACAGATTACACGGATTCTTTTCTTATGATAACTATTCATGAAATTACACAGATTGGACAGCACGGAGGAGTCGTTCACGACTCTAAAATCTGTGCAATCTTATTCATAATTTCCCCCAAAAAAGAATCCGTGTAATCTGTGCAATCTGTGGTAACAAAGAAACATACATGATGGAAAACCAAGAAATACTCAGTCTGCTGGAGGCACAGGGCTGGCACCCCCAGCTGTGCGACACGGCTGTGCCCTACATCGACTCGCGGGTGGTGGCGGGCAACCCCACCATGCCCGGCGACTGGACTCGCGGACAGTATGTGATGCTGCCCAAGGAGGTGGTGGGCCTGCACCCCACGTTTGTCATCGAGGTGACGGGCGACTCCATGGTGGAGGCCGGCATACACGAGGGCGACCGCCTGACGGTGCAGCTGGGCGTGGAGGTGACAGACGGCAATGTGGTGCTGGCCTGTCTGGACGGCGAAACGACGGTGAAGGTGCTGTTCACCGACGAGGAGGGCGTGCGCTGGCTGGTGCCCCGGAACAAGGCGTACAGGGCTATACGGCTGGACGAGTACAGCCGCGTGGACATCCTGGGCAAGGTGGTGGGCCAGAGCAGCCCCGTGGCGAACACGCCTTACCGCGAGAGCCTGGCCGCCGTGCGCCGCACGCTGGACGAGGCTCGGCGCACGGAGCCGGTGGATGAGCGGCGTGTGGCGGATGCCGTGCTCAGCGTGGCGCAGCGGATAGGCAAGCGGCGGCTGTGGTTTGCCGTCTATAGGGCTGTGGCCGACCGTGGCGGCGTGCGTGACTGCGGCGAGTTTGTGCGGCTGTTGCAGCGCGTGGTGCCCGCCCATGCCTTCCTGCCCGACGTGAAGGAGCTGCGCCGCATGGATGTGCTGAGCTTCTCGCACCCCCTGAGCCTGTGGGACAAGGAGAACGCACCCGTGAGCGGTGTGCGCTTCGACGAGTACCTGCGCATTGCCCAGGAGGTGGCGCAGCTGCTGAAGTGAAACTCCCGCCGCCTACCCCCCGGAACTCCCGCCCCATGCGGAAAGTCCCGCCAAAACTCTCTCTTTCTCCCGCCCAAGCGTCTCCCCCGCGCCTGGGCGTTTTTTGTGTCTGTACCTTTGCAGTGTGTTTAATAAATAAACAATGTAAGAAACAATGAAAACACTGGCATTGATGAAAACGGCGCAATATAAGGATTGCGCAACCTACACACTGCATGTGGGGAGTACACGGGACGACGAGGAGCAGATGGTGCTGGACAAGCCCCTGCTGCTGTTGGTAGTGCCCAAGAACACGGAAGCGCGCCTCCAACGGGTGGTGAAGGTGCGCTTCGAGTTTTATCACGTAGTATTCACGCTGTACTTCTCGGACAGGGTGCACAAGGCGGTGAGGTGTCTGCCCGCCGACGGGCTGAACCTGCGGGCACTGAGCGGACCCGACGAGCGGCTGGTGTTTGGCCTGAATGCCAACAGGCAGTGCATGGACCGCATTGAGTTCAGCGACAAGGTGCGCCGCATTGCCCTGCTGAGACTGGAGAAGGTGGTGGTGGTGCCGAGCCGCTACGTGGTGTACGACAAGGCGTTTGAGCTGGACTGAGGCTGCGGTGTGGTCACTTGCAGAGGCGGCAGTCGTCACACTTCTCGTGTTCGCCACGGAAGCGTTTCTCTACCTTGACGTAGAGGCGGTCGCGCAGGGGACGGTACTGTATCTGGTCGATGACCTGCCCCATGAAGGCGTTCTTGAGCAGACTGCGTGCCTCGGCTTCGGGTATGCCGCGCTGGAGCATGTAGAAGAGGGCTGCGGGGTCGAGCACGCCGACGGTGGAGCCGTGGTTGCACTTGACATCGTCGGCATAGATTTCGAGCATGGGCTGGGTGTACATGCGTGCCTGGGGCGATGCGCAAAGGTTGGCGTTGGTCTCCTGCGAGGTGGTCTTCTGCGCGTCTTTCTCCACGAGGATTTTGCCGGCAAAGGCTCCGACGGAGTGGCCGTCGAGGACGTACTTGTAGAGCTGTCGGGACTGGCCGTGTGGCGCAGTGTGGCGGATGAGGGTGTTGTTGTCGATGTGCTGCTGCCCGGTGCCGATGGCGCATCCGCCCAGGGTGACTTCGGCGTAAGGGCCTTGCAGGTGGACATCGCAGAGGTTGCGGGTGTGGCCGCCATTGAGGGTGATGGAGTTGTGGCCGACGATGCTGTCGCGCTGAGCCTGCACATAGACGTTGCTGAAACGGGTGCAGAGCGGGAGGGTTTCTTCCACTTCGTAGAGGTCGATCCGCGAGCCTTCTTTGCAGATGACCTCGACGACCTGGAGCGTGAGGAAGGGGGAGGCCAGCTGCCCTGCCCTGTCGTTCATAATGACGGTGGCCTGTGCACCTGCTTCGAGGAGTATGAGCACGCGGCGGTTCATCATCGTGGGTGCTGTGCCGCTGAGCAGGTTATCGACCTGTATGGGGTCGGCTGGGTGTTCGCCCTTGGGCACATAGATGAGGAGTCCGTCGTGGGCCAGGGCGGTGTTGAGCGCGGTGAGGCTGTCGGCGGTGTCGGCTATCTTATTATAATAAGGTGTAAGGTCGATGGGTGCGTCGTGGAAGCTGAAGATGTAGCGCGAGGGACTCACTTGGAGCGGAGTCAAGGAGAGGCCGAAGTTGGGCGCAAAGGCTGTGGCAACGTCGGTGTACTTGTAGCGTTCCACCTTCTGGCTGGGAAAACCCTGCTGCTGGAAGGCATGGAAGGCGGCTTCGCGCTGGAGGTTCATCACGGCGCAGCTCCGCTGGGAGATGAGGCGGCTGGCCTGGCTGTAGAGGTCGATGTATTGTTGTTCTGCTTTCATGCCAGTTCTGCTTTGATCCAGTCGAATCCTTCGTTTTCAATCTTCACGGCCAGCTCTGGGCCTGCGGTCTTGACAATCTTGCCGTCGATGAGCACGTGGACGAGGTCGGGACGGATGTAGTCGAGCAGTCGCTGGTAGTGGGTGATGATCATGGCGCTGGTCTGGGGTGTGCGCAGTTTGTTGAAGCCTTCGGCCACAGTGCGCAGTGCATCGACATCGAGGCCGGAGTCGGTCTCGTCGAGAATGCAGAAGGTAGGCTCCAGCATGGCCATCTGAAAGATTTCGTTGCGCTTGCGCTCGCCGCCTGAGAAGCCTTCGTTGACGGAGCGGTTCATGAGCCGCTGGTCTATCTCGACGAGTTTGCGCTTTTCGCGCATGAGACGGAGGAAGTCGGTTGACTTGAGGGGTTCTTTGCCCTGTGCCTCGCGACGTGCGCCCACTGCGGCTCGCATGAAATTGGTCATGCTGACGCCTGGGATTTCGATGGGTGCCTGGAAGGACATGAAGATGCCGGCGTGGGCACGTTCTTCTGTCTTCATGGCGAGCAGGTCTTGGCCGTTGAAGGTGATGGTGCCCTCGGTGACTTCATAGAGGGGGTTGCCCACAATGACGTTGGAGAGTGTGCTTTTGCCCGCGCCGTTGGTGCCCATGATGGCGTGAATCTCGCCGTCGCGGATGGTGAGGTCGATGCCCTTGAGTATTTCTTTGCCAGCTACTGTGGCGTGGAGGTTCTTGATTTCTAACATTGCTTATCCTACGGTTCCTTCGAGTGATACGGTTAATAGTTTCTGTGCTTCTACGGCGAACTCCATGGGGAGCTTGTTGATGACATCTTTGGCATAGCCGTTGACGATGAGACCCACGGCTTCTTCGGTGCTGATGCCGCGTTGGTTGCAGTAGAAGAGCTGGTCTTCGTTGATTTTGCTGGTGGTGGCTTCGTGCTCCACAGTGGCCGTGTTGTTGTGCACGTCGATGTAGGGGAATGTGTGGGCACCGCAGAGGCTACCGAGCAGGAGGCTGTCGCAGCTGGAGTAGTTGCGTGCGCCCTCCGCGTTCTTGCCGATGCGGACGAGGCCACGGTAGGAGTTTTGTGAATGGCCCGCGCTGATGCCTTTCGAGATGATGGTGGAGCGGGTGTTGCGTCCCAGGTGTATCATCTTGGTGCCGGTGTCGGCCTCCTGATGGTTGTTGGTGACGGCGACAGAGTAAAATTCCGCCTGCGAGTTGTCGCCACTGAGTACGCAGGACGGATATTTCCAGGTGATGGCCGAGCCTGTCTCGACCTGAGTCCAGGAGAGTTTGCTGTTCACACCGCGCAGGTGTCCACGCTTGGTGACAAGGTTGAGCACGCCGCCCCGCCCTTCGCTGTCGCCTGGATACCAGTTCTGCACGGTGGAGTATTTCACTTCTGCATTGTCCATGACCACTATCTCGACGATGGCGGCATGGAGCTGGTTCTCGTCGCGCATGGGGGCTGTGCAGCCTTCGAGGTAGCTGACGTAGGAGCCTTCGTCGCAGACAATGAGGGTACGTTCAAACTGCCCTGTGCCAAGTGCGTTGATGCGGAAGTAGGTGGACAGCTCCATGGGGCAGCGAGTGTTCTTTGGAATATAAACAAAGGAACCGTCGCTAAACACGGCTGAGTTGAGCGCGGCAAAGTAGTTGTCGCGATAGGGCACAACGCTGCCCAGATACTGCCGAACCAAATCGGGATACTGCTGGACAGCCTCGGAGATGGAGCAGAAGATGATGCCTTTCTCGGAGAGCTTCTCCTTGAAGGTGGTCTTGACGGAGACGGAGTCCATGACGGCATCGACGGCCATGCCAGAGAGTGCCATGCGTTCTTCGAGCGGAATGCCGAGCTTGTCGAATGTCTTCATGAGTTCGGGGTCAATCTCCTTCTGTTCGTTCCCCTTCGATGCCGCTGTGGGGTCGGCATAGTAAGAGATGGCCTGATAGTCGATTTCGGGCAACGTGACGTGTGCCCACGATGGCTGTTTCTGAGTGAGCCAGTAGCGATAGGCTTCGAGACGGAACTGAAGCAACCACGCGGGTTCTCCCTTTTTCTGAGAAATCAGACGCACTACTTCTTCATTAAGCCCCTTGTCAATAATTTCTGTCTGTACGTCTGTGGTGAAACCAAACTCATATTTCTTTTCAGCCACAGACCGCACAAAGGCGTTCTGCTCCTGCTGTCTGCCTGCTTCTTTATTCTTGTTCATGCGCTTTGTCTTCGGGATTCATCATTGACTTTAGGGTTCCGCTGACGATGTTGCCAGCCTGGTCAACAGCTTTGTCAACCACGTCCTTCACGCCGCATCGGGGAGCTTCTCCGTGTGCCACCTCGGTAGAGTCGGCCACAATGACGATGTCGGGAACGATGGGCTGGCTGGCATGTTTCACGGCGTAATAGAGTTCACTGCGTTCTTCCAGCAATTCGGGATGGTAGCCAAACTTGCTTTCAATGAAATCCATGCCGTTGCACGCAAAACTCAGAACGAGTCCGTAGCTAAACACGCCAAGTGCGGCTCCCGCCATGCGATTGAGGAAGCCCAGATGGATGCACGACACGGCCTTTGTCAGCAACGAAGCTATCCAGCCCAGCACCACAGGCACAAGAATGACGATGATGACAAAGGCCACCATGTGGGCTGTGCTGGCACTGGCTCCACTCTTGTCGGCCAAGTAGTCGCCACATTGTTGATAAAGCATGGACGCCAGGAAGAGTCCCAGCGCCACGCCAATGAAATTTGCTATTTGTTTGAATGCTCCCTGATAGAAACCGATGGCGGCTCCCACTGCGAGCACAATGTAAATCAGTGTGTTCATTTATAGCTTCGCCTTTACTTCTACTTCGGTGTAAGTCTCGAAGATGTCGCCTTCCTGAATGTCGTTGTAGTTCACGATGGAAATACCACATTCAAATTCGCGTCCCACTTCCTTCACGTCGTCCTTGAAACGCTTCAGCGCAAGGATTTCGCCTGTGTGAACAACGATACCGTCGCGAATGACACGAATCTTGTCGGTGCGGTGCACCTTGCCTTCTGTCACCCAGCAGCCAGCCACTGTGCCGACCTTGGTAATCTTATAGACTTGACGCACTTCAGCCTGACCAGTCACTTCCTCCTTCATGGTCGGAGCAAGCATACCTTCCATCGCATCCTTCACCTCTTCGATAGTGTCGTAGATGATGGAGTAGAGGCGAATATCTACACCCTCCTGCTCAGCCAACTTGCGGGCGGCAGCAGAAGGACGCACCTGGAAGCCGATGATGATGGCATCACTGGCACTGGCCAACGTGACATCGCTTTCGCTGATTTGACCCACAGCCTTGTAGATAACGTTGACTTGAATCTTCTCCGTAGAAAGTTTGATGAGCGAGTCGGACAAAGCCTCGATGGAACCGTCCACGTCGCCCTTGACCACAAGGTTGAGTTCCTTGAAGTCGCCCAAGGCAATGCGTCGGCCCAGCTCGTTGAGGTCAACACGCTTCATCGTGCGCAGACCCTGTTCACGCTTCAGCTGTTCACGCTTGTTGCAGATTTCGCGAGCCTCATGCTCAGTCTCCATCACGTGGAACGTGTCACCTGCCGTAGGCGCACCATTCAAGCCCAGAATGACAGCTGGTTCAGCTGGCAGAGCCTTGTCGATGCGCTGTCCACGCTCATTGAACATGGCCTTAATCCTACCATAGTGTGTACCAGCCAGCACAATGTCGCCCACGTGCAGCGTACCATTCTGGCAAAGCACTGTAGCCACATAGCCACGTCCCTTGTCCAGTGTCGATTCTATGATGGAACCCGTTGCCTTGCGGTTCGGATTAGCTTTCAGGTCGAGAATCTCGGCTTCCAGCAACACCTTGTCCATCAGTTCCTCCACACCGATACCCTTCTTGGCAGAAATCTCCTGACTCTGGTACTTGCCACCCCAGTCTTCCACCAGCAGATTCATGGCAGCCAGCTGCTCCTTAATCTTCTCTGGGTTTGCGCCTGGCTTATCAATCTTGTTGATGGCAAAGACCATCGGCACATTGGCTGCCTGAGCATGAGCAATGGCCTCTTTGGTCTGTGGCATGATGGCATCGTCGGCAGCAATGATGATGATGGCAATGTCCGTCACCTGAGCACCACGTGCACGCATGGCTGTAAACGCCTCATGTCCTGGCGTATCGAGGAAAGTGATACGTCGTCCATCCTTCATCTTCACGTTGTAGGCACCGATGTGCTGCGTAATGCCGCCCGCTTCACCAGCAATCACGTTGGTCTTGCGGATGTAGTCGAGGAGCGAAGTCTTACCGTGGTCAACGTGACCCATCACCGTGATGATAGGAGCACGTGGCAGCAAGTCTTCAGCAGCATCCTCTTCTTCCACGATGGCATTGCTTACTTCCTCACTCACATAATTCGTGGTAAAGCCAAATTCCTCCGCCACGATGTTGATGGTCTCAGCGTCCAGACGCTGGTTGATGCTCACCATCATGCCGATAGACATACACGTGCCGATAACCTTCGTCACAGGCACATTCATCATGGTAGCAAGTTCGCTGACCGTCACAAACTCGGTCAACTTCAGAATCTTGCTCTCAGCATTCTCCTGCTGTTCTTCTTCCGCCATGCGGTCACGGATGGCATCGCGCTTCTCCTTGCGGTACTTCACGCCCTTCTTCTCTTGCTTCGACGTGAGGCGAGCCAATGTCTCCTTTACCTGCTTTGCAACTTCCTCGTCGCTCAGTTCCTGTATGTTGACCGTCTTGTTCTTCTTCTTTTTCTTCTTGCCCTGAGCCTGTGGCTGCTGCTGTCCCTTCTGCTGCTGCTTCTGCTGATTGCTGCCAGGACCCTGCTGCTGCCCCTTGTTCTTAGCCTTGGGCTGTGCAGCAGTCACCTGCTTGCCGGCAGCCTCCACGTCGATGCGCTCCTTGCCAATGCGGTTGCGCTTCTTCTTTGTGTCGCCGCTCTTGGTCTGACCCTGCTGTGCCTGTTGCTGCTGACGCTTTTCGTTGCGTTCCTTTTTGCGCTCACTGGCACTCTTGCGGTCGGGGCGTGTTTTCGAGTTGATGCTCGAAAGGTCGATGAAGCCCACCTGCTTGAACTGCACGCTGGCCTCCTGCGGAGCGGCCAAATGATACACACCGTTTTCGTCCATCTCCAGTCTTTCGGCTGGTGAAAGCGGTTTCGGCTTACGCTTCGGCTCGGCCTTTTCATTCTTGCTTTTCTCGTCAGATGGTGCGGGCTTTTCACTGGCATCAGACGTTTCTTGAGACTGCGGCTGCGAAACGGCAGGCGTTTCTTCCTGCACAGGTTCAGCTAGTGCAGAAGGAGTTTCCACGGGTTTCACCTCTGGTGCTGGAGCCGTCTTCTTTTCTTCCACAGCAGGTGCTTCGGCTTGTTCCTCCTTCGGTTTCTTTTCCACCGCAGGTTGTCCTTTCAAGTCATTGATGTTGCCAACAATCTTGAACTGCTGCTTCTTTTCCATTTCTTTCTCTTTGCGCTCCTTTTCCAGACGTTCTTTTTCCAGCCGCTGCTGCTCCTTGCGCTCCTGCTTTTCCTTTTCCTCACGCTCCTTGCGTTTCTGGATGTCGGCCTTCACTTCGGCATGTTTCGTCTTGTCAGTGCCAAACTCCTTCACAAGCAAGTCATACTGTCCGTCAGTCAGTTTCGCATTAGGGGTAGCATCCTCCAGCGGTGCACCCTTCTTTTGCAGGAATTCAGCCACAGTGTTGATTCCCACATTCAGTTCTTTCAATGCTTTATTTAGTCTTACTGCCATATAAAACCTTTTTAATTACGAATTACGAAATCCGAATTACGAAATGATTTCGGATTTAGTCTTCAAATTCAGCGCGGAGGGTGTTAAGCACCTCGTCAACAGTGCCTTCTTCCAGGTCGGCCTTCTCGATGAGCATATCGCGGGGCGCATTGAGCACCTTCTTCGCCGTGTCAAGGCCAATGCCCTTGATGGCTTCGATAATCCACTCGTCGATTTCGTCCTTAAACTCATCCAGATAGATGTCCTCTTCGGCTGGTTCGTTGCCGTCCAGTTCGCGGAACACATCAATGGTGTAGCCTGTCAGCATCGAGGCCAGCTTGATGTTCTGTCCGTTCTTACCGATGGCGAGGCTCACCTGGTCTGGCTGCAAATACACCTCTGCCTTCTTCGCCTCCTCGTCCAGCTGGATGCTCGACACATGGGCAGGCGAGAGCGCACGCTGAATGAACAGCTTCGTATTGCTCGTATAGTTGATGACATCAATGTTCTCGTTGTGCAGTTCACGCACAATGCCATGGATACGGCTACCCTTCACACCGACGCACGCACCCACAGGGTCAATGCGCTCATTGTAGCTCTCCACCGCAATCTTCGCACGCTCGCCAGGAATGCGGGCAATCTTGCGGATAGTAATCAGGCCATCGTTGATTTCAGGCACTTCGTTCTCCAGCAACCGCTGCAAGAACTCTGGAGCCGTGCGGCTCAGGATAATCTTCGGATTGTTGTTCAGGTTATCCACACGCAGCACCACGGCACGTGCAGGTTCACGCTTGCGGAAGAAGTCGGTCGGTATCTGCTCGCTCTTCGGCAGCAACAGTTCATTGCCCTCGTCGTCCAGCAGCAGCACCTCGCGCTTCCACACCTGATAGACCTCAGCCGTGACAATCGTGCCAATCTTCTCCACATATTTATTATAAAGGTTGTCGTGCTCCAGGTCCAGAATCTTGCTGGCCATCGTCTGGCGCAACGTCAAGATGGCACGACGGCCAAAGTCGGTGAAGTTCACCCGCTCCGACACCTCTTCGCCCAACTCGTAATCCTCGTCTATCTTCTGAGCCTCGCTCAGCGCAATCTCTGCGTTGGGATTCTTCACCTCGCCGTCAGCCACCACTGTGCGGTTATGGTAAATCTCGAAGTCGCCCTTGTCGGGGTTCACAATCACATCATAATTCTCGTCCGAACCGTAAGTCTTCTGCAACACACTGCGGAACGAATCCTCCAGCACGCTAATCAGCGTAGTTCGGTCAATGTTCTTGGTCTCCTTGAAGTCCTTGAAGGTATCAATCAGGTTGACCTTTGCAATATTCTTCTTAATAGCCATTTATGTGTTTTTTACGTTTTTCACTTAAAATCAATGATGCTTCGCACCCACTTCACTTCGTCGTAAGCGAAAGTCTTGTCCACATCCACCATGACGGGACGCTTCTTTTCCTCCAGACGCTGCTTTTCCCGCACCGTCACGGTGAAGCCTTCAGGTGTAGCATCCTTCATAGAGCCTTCCATCTTCTTGCCGTCCGCAGTCAGCAACTCCACATCGTAGCCAATGGAGTTGACATACTGCTGGAGAACCTTGAAAGGCTGACCGATACCAGCCGAACCCACCTCCAGCTCATAATCCTCCACGTCACGGTCCAGATGAGCCTCGATAAACTTACTTAATTCACAGCAATCCTCTATCCATACGCCATCCCTGTGGTCTATCTCCACAGTAATCTTGTTCTGGTTATCCACTTCAACGTCAACAAGGAAATACTCTCTTCCTGTCAACCATTCAAGTGCCAAGTCCCTAACTTTGCTTTTATCTATCATAAAACTACAATTAAAAGAGGGAACTTGTCAAGTCCCCTCCGTTCCTTTCGGCTGCAAAATTACGAAAAACCCAGCAACCAGCCAAGAAAACAGCCACTTATTTTCACAAAAACATTGAAAATTCTTGCAAAAGGGTTAAACGGGTATTAAAACACGTCGCTACGGCATAGGCAATGCGTCGCGCTCGCGTAGGCAATTGTTGACCCTTGATTGCCTACGCGAGCGCG
>JAFTEV010000019.1 GCA_017453465.1 Bacteroidaceae bacterium
AAAAATATTTGACATACGCAAGTTGTTTACCTGATAATCAGTGTGTTGCGACAATATTTCCTTGCTAGACAAGTCGAAGTGGATTTCGTGTATAAAACAGACGTCTTTAGTCAACTTTTAGGCTTTACAGACTACTAGTGCGATGAGTGCGACTTGGTCATATACTGTGATTTTTCTCATATATAGCGATTGATATTAATCTGAATTGCGGTACAAAGTTACTCCAGTATCACTTTCCTACCAAATCGCGTTAACATTCTAAAACATTCACGTTCTGCACGTTAAATGAGCAGAATGAGTTTTCTTTGAATTTTGGGGGCAAAATTATTTTTCATATGATTGACTTGTTTGGCACTTGTTTTCATTCTTTTCACGTAAAGGAAAATGAAGATTTAACATAAATTAAGGGCAAAAATGACGTGTTTGCCATCTTTGCCCCTTAAAAACGATAAATAACGGACAACAAGAACTACTATTTCAACGAAATCTTATCAACGGTTTCTCTCTTCTTTTCGTTGACAAGGTCTGCATAAATCTGAGTGGTATAGACGTTCCTGTGAGTGAGCATCTTTGATACAGTATAGATGTCGGTTCCGGCTGCAATCTGGAGTGTAGCGTAGGTATGTCGGAAACAGTGGAAGGTGATGTGCTTATTGGTAATACCAGCATCAGCCACCCATTTTTTCAATGGGCCTTGCGTCCAACAACGTTTGAGGCCTTTGAATACTTTGCCCACACCACGTTCACCAAGCAGTTCGTATGCTTGGAAACCGATAGGTATAGTCACGTCTCTATCTGTCTTCTGTGAAGTAAAGCGCAGACAATATCCTTCATCGGGTGCCAGCTGTATTTCTTCCCATGTCAGTTTGAGGATGTCGCTGATACGCAGACCGGTAAGGCATGAGAACAGAGATGCCTGTTTTAGTACAGGATAATCGCATGGGGTATTCGCCAGCTTGATGACTTCCTCCTGGGTGAGGTACTCCTTATGGACATCTTCTTTTTTGAGGGCACTCAGATAGTCGTTGATGTTCTCACGCAAATACTTGTCAAGGTATGCCTTCTTCACGATTGCACGGAAGGTGCCCCAAAAGGCAGCCACAGTATTTTTACACATCTTCTGTTTGGGATGTATTAGTGAAGGTGCATCAAGCAAGTATTGCTGGAACTTCAGACAGAACTCTACGGTCAAGTCGCCAAAGGTACATTTGCCGCCACAGAATTTGTGGAAGTGCTTATATACAGCTCCCCATTTGTCGCCCTTATTGTCAGCGTGCTCTTTAAAGTAGGGCAAGAAGTCCATCTTCTTTTTGTTGTGATCCAAGAAGCCGAATTCCTCATTGATGATTGCGGTCTGGCGCATGCAACAGATAGCAAGAGCTTTCTCGCGGATTTCCTTGTTGTAGGCAACAAGGGCATCGCATGTTGGTTTGGCATAGAGATACAAGCCAAGATACTCACGACGTGTCTGTTTCATTGTCTTCGGGTCACGGATAGGTGGATAATAGTCCAGATAAAGTGCAATGTGACCAGTTTTCTCGTAAAGACGCTCACGAAGCGTCACCTTTACTAATGTATGTACAAAACTCATAATTGAAATGTGATTATAAATTGGTGAATATTTGAATTACTGATTATTATTGAAACACGGTACAAAAGTAGCAAGTGAGACTCGGGTGAAAAAGTTAATATGTGGTTAACAGATTTTCAACCAAAGGTGAAGGCAGATTTCATATCGATGGAGGGGCCAAAGCTGCGTCAAGCTCCCGTTTGTTCATGAGAACAATTCGACCTTCCATGTGCTTGGACACCTTGGCTTTCTTGGCATATTTGTAAATTTGGTCCTCTGTCATGCCAAAGTGTTGTACGGCTTCTTTCATCGTGTAGAACTCTTCCTTCGGTGGTTCATTGATGCCCTTTGCCGCATCTACGTGCTGCTTGCTATAGTAAACCAGCGTTTTAATCTTCTTCTTAGGGATGCTGAACTTCGACACAAAGCAATAGACTGCAGAAGTGGTCATATTAAACTTCTCCATCATATCCTGAACAGAATACCATTCAACGATGCTATTGTTTTCGATGTGTTTGGCAAAATGTTTATCGACGTGCTGCTTACTCCAGTACGTCTTACCATGGTGGAGAATTTTTGGAATCTTCTTCTCCTTGGCAAGTTTGAATACCCATGCCTCTGACACACCAAACTTCTCCTGGATCTCTTTTGTGGTGTAGAACTCAGTGATGGGTTTGCGTTCGTGTTTGAGTCTCTTGGTGTAGTTAGCATTTGTAAGCATCGCATCAATATCACACCTCCTTACAAATGTGAGGCGGCTTGTAATCTTTGACGCTCTCAAAACATTACTATAAATGAGATTGTAAACAGTCATTCTTGTTACCCCAAGTAATGATGCAGCTTCGGCAATAGACATGTAGTCTTGATAGCCTGTCTTACTTGCAGCAATTTTCTCTGCCTTCTCCATGGTTTCCCGTTCTGTTTGGAGAAGGACTCTTTTTCTGATTGCGTCCTTGTACGCATGACTGTTACATTGCTTCGAACAGAACCTTGTTGAGACCTTCCAAGCAATGAACTCTTGTCCGCACCATTCGCAGACTTTTTTAATTATGACTTTACTTGCTGTCATTTTTGTTCGATTTTTGTTAATAATAAGGCGACTGATGGCTTCAACTATTGTATATAGTATTATACCATTGTCAACCATTGTAAAATTGTTCTACTATCTCGCTAACCTCCGCCACTATTATAATGGCTTTTTCTGAGGCAGCGGTACAGGAGCGGTACAAAAAGTCGAGCAAAAACGATTTATAACGGACTTTACTTAAAAAGTACGCAAAAAGAAAAGGCGCTCATAATGAACGCCTTACGTGATATTTTGTGATTGATTGTAATCGATGCTAATCGGGATTTACTTTCCCACGCAAAATCTTTTAAAGATGTTTTCAAGTACTTCGTAGGGAGTAATTTTTTGCTGGCCAGTGATTTGGGCGAGGTTTTCGAGAACAAGGCGGAGGTCTTCTGCAAGGAGGTCGCCGCTGAGTTGGGCGCGGATGCCTTGGAGAACGAGAGAAAGGTTTTCGTGGGCTTGGAGGAGGGCTTGATAGTGGCGGGCAGAGGTGATGATAATGTCGTTTTCTTGTAGTTCAGGAATATTTGCGGCCTTGTAAATACGTTTTTCAAGTTCTTGGATGTTTTGGCCTGTTTTGGCAGAGATAGGGATTGGGGATAGAGCTGAGAGCGATTGGCATGGGGCAGGGCCGAGGTCTGTTTTGTTTTGAAGTATGAGGAGTGATTTGTTTGTGGCTTTTTGTTTGATTCCTTGGATTTCTTCAGGAGTGGGTTCTTGGTCAATAAGCCACAAGATGATTCGGGCTTTTTCGATGGTTTGATAGGTGCGTTCGATGCCAATCTGTTCTATCTGGTCTGTGGTTTGGCGGATACCTGCGGTGTCGATAAAGCGGAATGTGATGCCTTGAATGTCGATGGTGTCTTCGATGGTGTCGCGAGTGGTGCCGTGAATGTCTGAAACGATGGCACGGTCTTCGTGCAGGAGGCGGTTTAGCAGGGTACTTTTTCCAACATTTGTTTTTCCAATAATAGCGACAGGAATGCCTTGTTTGAGTGCTTGGCCTGTTTCGAAGGTTTGGGCAAGATGGACAATGTGAGTGTCTATTGTCTGGGCAAGCATAAGTAGTTCTGTGCGGTCGGCAAACTCCAAGTCTTCGTGATCAGAGAAGTCGAGTTCGAGTTCAAGGAGTGAAGTAAGCTTGAGCAATTGTTCACGGAGGCGGGCGAGTTCAGAGGAAAAGTGACCACGTAATTGGGAGAAGGCGATATTGTGGCTGGCTTTGTTTGTAGAGGCTATTAAGTCTGCTACAGCTTCAGCTTGTGAAAGATCCATTTTGCCGTTAAGATATGCGCGCATGGTGTATTCGCCAGGATTTGCCATACGACAACCATTGTTGACAAGCAGTTCCAGCACTTTGCTCAGAATGTATTTAGAACCGTGGCACGATATTTCTACTGCGTCTTCGCCCGTATAGCTTCGAGGGGCCTTAAAGATTGAAACAATGGCTTCGTCAACAACCTCTCCCTCTCCGTTGAAAATATAGGTGTAATGAGTGGTGTTTGGGGGGAGAAGTGAGAGATTTTTCTGGCATATTGTATTTGTGATGGTAAGTGACTGGGGACCTGAGATTCGGATTATGCCCAAGGCACCTCCTGTTGCTGTAGCAAGGGCGCAAATGGTGTCGTTCATTTTTTCAATCTGTTTATGGCTTTTTGGAGTTCTTTCAAATCTGTTTCTGTCGTTGCCCAGCTTGTGACGAACCGACATAGGGTATGGTTGGTATCAATAGTTTCCCAAGTTTCAAAAAGCACTTGTGACATTAGTTTCTCTTTCTGCTGATTTGTGAGAATAACAAATTGCTGGTTGGTGGGTGAGTCTTTTACAGGAAAACCTGCATCTATAAACAGTTGCCGTAGGCGCATGGCTTTTTCAATGACATACTGTGAAATCTTAAGATACAGATTGTTCGAAAAAAGAGCATTGAATTGTATGCCTACCAATCTTCCCTTGGCCAGTAATGCACCGTGTCGTTTCACAATCGTAAAGAACATGTGTGGTGCTTTTCCTTGTGGAAAAACAACGGCTTCGCCACACAATGCGCCAACTTTTGTACCTCCAATGTAAAATGCGTTGCAATGGTGGGCAAGCCACGGTAAGTCAAAGTTGCATTCAGTGGAAGCTAATCCATACCCCAGTCGTGCCCCATCGATAAACAGTGGAATGTTGTATTGCTGACAGATGGAGTAGATTTGTTCTATTTCTGCAGCCTGGTACACAGTCCCCAGTTCTGTTGGAAAAGTGATATAGACCATCCCTGGAAATACCATGTGCTCCCATGTGGGGTCAGCATGAAAAGTCTTTAAATACTTGCATAAATCTTCAGCATCCATCTTGCCATTGTGTGAGGGTAGGGTGATGACCTTGTGGCCGCTGGCCTCTATCGCTCCCGATTCGTGCACATTGATATGGGCGGTTTCTGTTGCAATCACACCAGCATAGGATGGTAGCAATGCATCAATGACTGTGGCGTTGGTCTGGGTTCCGCCGACTAGAAACTGAACAACAGCTTCTGGTGCTTGGCAGGCCAATCGTATCTTTTCACGTGCCAGTTCGCTCCATTCGTCGTAACCATAAGAAACACTTGGGCTATTGTTGGTTTCTATTAAATGTTGTAGTACATCAGGGTGTGCCCCATTGTTGTAGTCACTTTCAAAAGATGTCATGGCTGAAAATTGTTATTTCATGAATACAAAATAGACGGCGGCGATGAGGCACAGGAAAGCAGCTGCATGGTTCCAGTGCAGAGCTTGGTGCTGAAAAATCATGTTAGCAATGACGGCAAAGACCAGCAATGAAATGCATTCCTGGATAACTTTGAGCTGAACAAGGGAAAAAGGCCCTCCGTTGCCGATGAAGCCAATGCGGTTAGCTGGCACTTGGCAGCAGTATTCAAAGAAAGCAATAACCCAGGAAAATGCAATGATGCCAATGAGGGGCCAATTGGAGGAGATTCCAGCCTGCTGCAATTTAAGATGCCCATACCAGGCAAACGTCATGAAGATGTTACTCAATACGAGTAGTAGGACGGTATATAGTGTGTTCATTATTAGATGCGGTCGAGGACAAGCTGAATCAGCGTGTCAATCGTGTTTTTATATTCTGTATTCATTTCTTTAGCATAACGGTTGGCAATGACCATGCAGCAGGTCATTGCCCGATGTCCAAGCAGCGAGGACAATCCCGCCAGTGCACTGGACTCCATTTCAAAATTGCAGATGCGTATTCCTTCGTATTCAAAGGATTCTACTTTCTCGTTCTGGTTGGGGTCTGCCAACGGAATGCGGATTTCGCGTCCTTGTGGCCCATAAAATCCACCACAAGCAATAGTGTAGCCACGCACCATGTCATCTTTTGCAATCTGGTTTATAAGGTCAGCATTTGCAATGGCCACGTATGGAGCTCCTTTCTGCGGATTCCAATTCATGTGCTGTTTAAAAGTTTCTTCAAATTGCAGGTCGCAAACTTCATCACGACCTCCATAGTAGTTAAGCAAGCCATCAAAACCAATACTCTTCACACTGGCAACAAAAGTGCCGACTGGGGTATATGGCTGCAAGCCTCCACAGGTGCCAATGCGAACAATGCTGAGTGTGCGGTGTTTGGGTTTCTCTGTGCGGGCTTTAAAATCAATGTTTACCAATGCATCAAGTTCATTCATGACAATGTCAATGTTGTCACAGCCAATCCCCGTGGAAAGTACAGTGATGCGTTTCCCGTGATAATATCCTGTGATGGCATGAAACTCGCGGTTTGACACTTCACAATCTTTCGAGTCAAAATGTTTAGCCACGGTTGTTGCTCTTCCTGGGTCTCCAACAAGGATGATTCTGTCTGCAACTTGTTCGGGACGGAGGTGAATGTGAAATGCAGAACCATCTTCGTTGATGATGAGTTCTGAGGGTGGAAAGTATTTGCTCATAATGTCTTTTGTGATTTATCGGTTATTTTAATTCAAGGTTTCGGATTTTCTTTTCTGATTCTTTGGCTTCTGCGGTTAGTGCTTCCACCTGTTTTTCCATGTCAAGGATTTGCTTCTCCATCGTTTTCTTTTTGGCACTATTGGCAGCGGTGTATTGGTCGCGAAGGTTGTTTAATTGCTGATTAGTCATGTTCAGACTGCTCTTTTTTTGCAACCATTCCTTGCATTGTTTTTTGGCTTCAACCGAATGAAAATCGTTGTAATAGTGATAAGTGTAGTTATCATTGATGACAAGTGTGAATTCGTATGCCTTTGCTTTGTGGCTCTGATTCTCCAGGAATGCTAATGTTTGTTTTGCCTGAATACGTGCTTGTTCATTGCTTTGGTTCCATGTTGACTTGAAAGAATGTAACGACGCTGCTTGCATGATGGTGGCATGGTCTTCGTTCTCATAATCATAAGGGTGTCTTGAACGATTGGGAATGAAAGTGTAAATACAGACTTTCCCTTCTGGTTGATAACGATCTGAAGCAAACCAACCGATGTTGTTTTCCTCATCAATAACCATCATGTAGTCGTTGGCGTATGAATTGTAAGGGAATCCAAGGTTCTCAGCCCTGTAGAATTTATCTTCATCGTAATCGTATCGAGTGACGTAAAGATCGTAATTGCCCAGTCCTTCAGCAGACCGAGCTGCAAAATAGAACGTGATACCATCTGTCATCAAGAAAGGATAATTGAGGTCGCCGTCCACATCAAGCCCCGTTATCCTTTTTTTGTGGGCAGGTTTGCCGTCCTCCATGTAATAAGAAATCAATTGCAGTTTTCCGTCTATCCATTCAGACTTATAGATTCTACCACCTCTTTCAGTCTCAAATTCAGTACTCTTTCCGTCTTCTGCCAGACGCAATTTACCCAACTCTACAGGCACTTTGTATCCATCCAGAAAACGTTTCTTGTCGATCACCACAGAGTCAATGATGGTCACTTTGTCTGTGCCACGTAGCATCTGTAGCCCTCTATTGCATTGCTCCTGCAAATTTTCAAGTGCGCTGACATCCTTTTTTCTTTTCTTGGCTAATGTGATTTCTTTCAAAATCTTTTCTTCCATTTCTTCAAATCGGAGATTCTTCATCATTTCCTCATATTCTCCAACTGTTTCTTGCCTGACTGGAAATCCCGCCGTTTGAGACACTTTGTTGTCTTTCTGCTGGGCGTGTATAGTGAAAGGCAATATCTGGATTGAAATCACTAAAATCACTTTTGTGCTGAATATGCTTAATTTGTTCATGTCGTTTGATGTTTGCTATTTATTTAAATTCTACGATAGTAATGCCAGCACCTCCCAACTGTATATGTTCATCATGAAAGCTGGACACGTTGGGAATAGTCGAAAGGTATTGGCGTATTAGGGTCTTCAGAATGCCATTGCCAGTTCCGTGCAGGATTCTTACGCTGGAAACATTGGCTACCAGTGCATCGTCTATATAGTATGTTATGGTTTGCAAGGCTTCCTCGCCCCTCATGCCTCTCACATCGATGTCTTGTGAAAAATGCAAAGCCCTTTCACGAATATCATTCCGTGTCTGAACCGAAACGAAAGTGGCAGCTCGTGGTTGTACTTTCGGAGCTTCTGTTGGCTCCAGCCTATTTATTTTCACATTTGTAATGACCGATCCAAAAGCCACGGTAGCCTCCTTCCCGTTCACTCGTTGTACAATGCCAGGAGTAGTAGTGCCCTTGATTCGTACATAGTTGCCAGTTTGAGGTTGAAAGACCTCTGCAGTTGTTTCTACCAAGGGTTTGCCCTTGTCCGAATCCTGTTTCTTGTTGCGACTCTTTTCTTGGCGGCGCTTCAGTTTTTCTATCTTTCGCTGAATGCGTTCCTCCATGACCGAAGCATCTATGGCCTCCACCTCCTGTTTGAAATCGTTGTGTTCCTGTCTGATTTGTCTTGTCCGTTCATTTTCGGCTTGAGCCTCTTTGATTTCTCTGACGGTCTGTTCAATGCGAGCATTTGATCGTTGCAGAAGTTCTTCTGCCTCCGCCTTGGCCCTGGCAATGATTTCTTGGCGTTGGCTGTGCAGTTTGGCTATCTCTTCTTCATATCGTTCAATGGTTTGCTCCATCAGCTTTTCTTGCTGGTGAATGCTTTGCCGTTTTTGTTCCCAGTAGCGTTTGTCTCTGACAATGTCTTGCAGATATTTGTCCGAATGGATGTAGTCCTTGCCTACAATCTCCGATGCATCGGCAATAACATCTTCGGGCAGACCAATTTTCCTTGCAATTTCCACAGCAAACGAACTTCCCGGATTGCCAATCTGGAGTTGGAACAACGGGCACATTTGTTGGCGGTCGTAAAGCATGGCTCCATTAATGATTCCGTCCGTTTCCTGTGCCAGATGCTTCAAGTTCTGGTAGTGAGTCGTAATGACACCATACGAGTGCCGCTGATTAAAGCGTTTGAGCACAGCCTCAGCAATGGCTCCGCCGATTTGTGGCTCTGTACCGGTACCAAATTCGTCAATCAGAATCAGCGTTGCACCGTCAGCCTGTTTCAGCATATTCTTCATGTTCAGCAAGTGTGAAGAATATGTGGACAAATCATTCTCGATGGATTGTTCATCTCCAATATCAATGAAAATGTTGCGGAAAATGCCCGTAACGCTGCTTTTAGCCATTGGCACAGGCAAACCGCACTGAAGCATGTATTGCAACAATCCTGTAGTCTTCAGGCAGACCGACTTGCCACCAGCATTTGGACCAGAAATCAGCAGGATGCGGTTTTTCCCGCCGATGCAGATGTCAAGCGGGACAACCTTCTTCTCTCGTTCTCCACTACGCACTTCTGCGGTGTTTTCTTTGCGGAATTTTTGCTGCAAAATAGGGTGAACAGCCAGACTCCAGTCTATGATTTGCTTATTCGTAATCCTGGGTTCAATGCTGTTTGTTAGGACAGAAAACTTTGCTTTAGCACGGATAAAGTCGATGTCCGCCAAAAATTCATAACTATGTAGAATTTCAGGAATTTCTGGCCGCAAAGTAGCGGTAAATTCCAGCAAAATCCGTTTGATTTCATGCCTTTCTTCCGCTTCCAGTTCCCTGATTCGGTTATTGGCTTCCACCACCTCTGCTGGTTCTATATAGATAGTTCTTCCGGTGTCCGATTCATCGTGAACAATGCCCCTGATTTTCCTTTTCATGGCAGGAGCTACAGGAATTACCAACCGTCCGTCGCGTAGGGTGGGGGCAACGTCCTTATCCACCAATCCGTCGTTTTTAGCAGCCTTCATGATGTTTGCCAATGTCCGTGAAATACTGCCAGTCGTGGCAGCCAGTTCATGGCGTATGCTCATGAGCTGTGGCGAGGCCGAATCCTTCACATTACCAAATTTGTCGAGAATTTGGTCTATGCGTTTCACCAGTTGTGGATAAGTATGAACCTCCTCACTCAGTGCGTGCAGCAATCGGTATTTATATGGAATATTTTCTGGAGCAATCCCTTCTTCCTCAGCATTCTCCTGCTCTTCACCATTGTCCAGCTTTTTCAAAAAATTCACAATCAGGCAAATCGTATAGAGTGATCGTTGCAAATCGAACAATTCCTGCACTTCCATGTAAGTGTTGTCAATGCGGGCATGTTTCAGTGACTGGCGTACATCAAAAAAGTTCTCGTCAGGAAAGTTGTCTTCTTGAATAATCCCTACAAACTCCATCGTCTGTCCAATCTCACGTCTGATTTTCTGCACATCAGTCGAAAAGCCCATCTCCTGCACCCTTTGTCCACCCAGAGTGCAGAGACACAGACTGGTAAGCATCTCCCGAATTTTGTCAAACGATATTTTCTGTTCAAAGTTGTTTGGATAGATCATTCTGCTTCTTCCTTCCTTTCTTTCTTTCTTTAAGTTTGTTAAGCCAACTTGTTCGACTGTTCTTTTTTGTTTCTTCGTTTTTACCGAAAAACTGTTATGTGAAGCGACCTCACCTATAAATGAAGTTCTTCTTTTAGAAATTCTGAGGTGATTCCTTTGCCAGAGAGTGCAACCTCCTCTGGAGTACCTGTCACAACAACCATTCCGCCCCCCTTTCCGCCTTCTGGCCCCATATCAATAATGTGGTCTGCCAGTTTGATGACATCCAGATTATGCTCAATCACCAGCAACGTGTTGCCCTTGTTTACCAGCTTTGTCAGCACCTCCATCAAGATACGAATGTCTTCAAAATGTAACCCCGTTGTGGGTTCATCTAAGATATACAATGTTTTGCCAGTATCTCTTTTTGACAACTCCGTAGCCAGTTTCACACGTTGGCTTTCACCGCCCGATAGCGTTGAAGAAGGCTGCCCCAGCTTAATGTAGCCCAGCCCCACGTCCTGTATGGTTTTAATCTTGGAGAGAATCTGATGTTGATTTTCAAAAAACTCTACAGCCTGATTGATGGTCATGTCGAGCACATCGGCAATGGACTTTCCCTTGAACCGCACCTCCAGTGTTTCTCGGTTATAACGTTTGCCGCGACATTCCTCGCAGGGCACCAACACATCGGGCAGGAAATTCATGGCAATGGTCTTGTACCCATTGCCTGCGCACGTCTCACACCGTCCTCCCTTCACGTTAAACGAGAAACGTCCTGGCTTGTAGCCACGCATCTTGGCTTCAGGCATTTCTATGAACAGATTGCGAATGTCAGTAAACACACCCGTGTAGGTGGCAGGATTAGATCGGGGCGTGTGTCCCAGTGGACTTTGGTCAACATTCACAACCTTGTCCACATACTTGACACCCTCAATGCTATCGTATGTCAATGGCTCTTTTAGTGACCGGTAGAACGTTTGCGACAAGATGGGCTGCAAAGTCTCGTTCACCAATGTCGATTTTCCACTGCCACTTACCCCTGTCACCACAATGAGCTTGCCCAGCGGAAAATCCACAGTCACGTTTTTCAGGTTATTGCCCTTCGCACCGTGAATGGTAATACATTTACCATTTCCCTTCCTACGTTCTGCGGGAACCTCAATCTGCTTTTCGCCATTCAGGTATTGTGAAGTCAGCGTGTGTGTCTTCAGCATCTCCGCAGGGCTGCCCTGAAACATGACTTCTCCGCCATTCCGTCCAGCCTTGGGACCCATGTCGATGATGTAGTCCGAGTTGACCATCATGTCCTTGTCGTGCTCTACTACAACCACCGTGTTGCCCTCGTCCCTCAACATCTTCAGCGACTGGATGAGACGCATATTGTCGCGTTGATGCAGTCCAATGCTTGGCTCATCCAGAATGTACAGTACATTGACCAACTTTGCACCAATTTGGGTTGCCAGTCGGATGCGCTGACTTTCTCCACCCGACAGACTCATGCTGCTCCTCCCCAAAGACAAATAGTCCAGCCCTACATTCAAAAGGAACTCCAGTCTTGAGCGTATCTCCTTGATAATCTCACTTGCTACAGCCTTTTGCTTACCCTTTAGTTGAGGTTCTATGTCGTTAAACCACTTATTCAATTCATGCAAATCCATACACGCCAATTCGTGTATATTTTTGCCGCCAATGCGAAAGTGCAAAGCCTCCTTGTTCAGTCTGGCTCCGTGGCAAACGGGGCACTCCGTCACACTGTCGAAAGAGTCCGCCCACTTTTGGGCTGAAGCCGAAGTTTCGGCATCGCGCAGCTGGTGGATGTATTTTGCCAGACCCTCATATTCTGTGTAGAAGTCGCTGCTTGTGTGAATCAGTTCAGCCTTGATGCAGATGCGTTCCTGCCGCCCATAAATAATGTCGTGAATGGCATCCTCCGACAAATCCTTCACAGGCGTATTCAGCCCATATCCATGAGCCTCCAGCACAGCTTCAATCTGCCAAAATATCATGGCCTTCTTAGCCTTTCCCAGCGGAGCTAATGCCCCCTCTGCCACCGACAGGTTGCGGTCGGGCACAATCTTGTTCACGTCGATGAGGCTTACCGTGCCCAGCCCCTTGCAATAGCTGCAAGCCCCCATAGGAGAATTGAACGAAAAATTGTTTGGAGCAGGTTCATGGTAACACAGCCCTGTAGTGGGACACATCAGTTGCCTTGAAAAATGCTTCACATCCTCATTTCCCTTCTCGGCCACCATGATTTGTCCGTCGCCCATCTTCATGGCCACTTCTAGACTCTTCCTCAGTCGCTCCGCATCCTTGCTGTTCACAGCCAGTTTGTCCACCACAACCTCTATGTTGTGGTTCTTGTATCGGTCCACCTTCATCCCTGGCTCTACCTCCTTGATTTCACCGTCAACACGAGCCCACAAGTAGCCCTTCTTGCGGATACTCTCAAACAGTTCGCGGTAGTGTCCCTTGCGGCTTCTCACCAGCGGAGCCAAAATGTAGATGCGCCGACCATCATACTCCTTGAGAATCAGCTCTTGCACCTCTTCCTCGGTGTATTTCACCATCTTCTCGCCTGTTTCATAGCTGTATGCCTCTCCAGCCCTTGCAAACAGCAGTCGCATGTAGTCATACACCTCAGTCACAGTCCCCACCGTGGAACGCGGATTCTTATTCGTTGTTTTCTGTTCTATGCTGATGACGGGCGACAACCCGGTAATTTTGTCCACATCGGGGCGTTCCATGTTGCCGAGGAAATTTCTCACGTAGGCCGAGAATGTCTCGATGTATCGGCGTTGTCCCTCGGCAAACAGCGTGTCGAAGGCCAGCGATGACTTGCCGCTGCCGCTCAGTCCCGTAATCACCGTCAGACTGTTTCGGGGAATGCTTGCGTCAATATTCTTCAGGTTATGCACCCGCGCACCCTCTATTTCGATGCGTTGTCCGTTACCCTTATTCATCATCAATTCTCTGTTGTATTACCATCCGTTTCGTTTGACTCCTTGTAGCCCTTCAGTACATTGATGGCCTTCTTTATTTTATATACCACACCGTCGCTACCCTCAGCCACAAGGTTCAGGAAATACACACCGTCCTTGGCTACCTTCCCGCCGATATATCCATCCCAGATGCACAGTCGGCCAATGGAAGACTTCTCGTGGGCTACAGCTTCCTCATAATTACACTGAGCCACCTTCTTGCCCCAGCGGTTAAAAATCATAGCCTCCAGCTTGACGATAGACTTATAAGTCAGAATCAGCTCGTCATTCCTGTCATCATTGTTCGGCGAAATACCGTCAGGACACGTCAGCGAAGACTCCGGAATGGTAAACGTAATAGAGTCCAGGTCATCAATGTCATACATCTTATCCCCGTTATAATAGCAGGAAACCGAAAACTTCACATTATACGTGCCCGACTCCGTCAGCGTAAACTCCGTGTCTTGCTCATTTCGTCTGATGAGCAGATTTGCCCTTCCGCTTTCAATCTTTCTCAACTGCCAGTCATAATAACAAGTGTATTCTTCTGCATTCACCATGTTTGCCAAACAAGAAATGGTGATTGGGGCCTCTTCCGAAAACGAGTCACCACCACGGATGGTGTCCGTCTCGTTTTTCTCCTTTGAGAAATACACCACAGCAGGATTTGCGTTGGGGATAAAAGTTTGTCCCATCGACGACACAGTGAAAAGCAGAAAGCAAAAACTAAACAACAATCGTATCATATTTCCATTTTTTTTCAGTTGTTTTGCGGCCATTCGGTTTTTCGGTTTTTCGGTTGTACGGTATTGCGGTTTGTCACCGTAAAACCGCATAACCGTAAAGCAAAGTGCAGCAAACCGCATAAATAATACGCAAAGATACGGCTTTTTGGTATCTTTCCACATGAAAAAAGACATAAAAAGACACTAAAAACCCAAAAACCGCTTCCATGTAATAAAAAATCACTAATTTTGCGTCACAAAAACCACAAAAGACATGAACAGACTCACTGCATTCATCCTCACACTCATTCTTCACACTTCATTTCTCATCACTTCCTCCTCGGCTCAAACAGACTGCAAACTTACCCACAAAACTGCTAAGAAGGAAACCATCTACGGCATTTCACATCTCTACGGCATCACCGAAGAAGAACTCATTGCCGCGAACCCCCAATTGGCAGAGAAAAAACTGAAGAAGGGGCAGCTCCTTTGCATTCCCTACAGCCGTGCAGAACTCGACTCCATCCGTCAGGCAGCATCCGCCAGGCATGAAGCAGAAGAAGCCGCACGCATCCACCCCCTCACCACCATCAAAGTGGGAATCATCCTCCCCTTTGCCCTCGACAAAGCCAAACCCACCGACGAAGCACAAAAAATGCTCGATTTCTACAAAGGCATCCTGCTCATCGTTGATTCACTCAAACGCACAGGTCTGAACCTCGACATCCTCACATTGGACGAAGGCTCTGCCGACGCCTCAAAAATACAATCCGTCCTCCAGCACACCCAGCTGCGTGAAGCCAACCTCATCATCGGCCCAGGCCGAGCTGCCGACATCCCCCCCTTGACAGCTTTTGCCCAGCAGCACCACATCCCCCTTGTCATCCCATTCTCCAACACCGACGGCATCATCGGTGGACGGCCATACGTTTTTCAGTGTAACACGCAACTGCCCACACACTACCCAAAACTCATTCAGCGTTTCATCGCCCGCCATGCAGCCGACAACATCATCTTCGTGGAAATGAACGACAAGTCACCCGAAGGCTACACAGCCAAGCTGGTCAATGCACTCACCCAGCAAGGCATCAACTACCAGCGAGTCAGCTTTACCGACATGGACACCAAATTCACGCCCCTGCTCCAGACAGGTAAAAACAATCTCCTTCTGCCCTCATCGCCCACCAGCGGTAACTTTGAAATGCTATGTCTGAAACTCAACAACCTGGCACTGCCCACCACACATAACATCCAGATTATAGGCTCCCCCGAATGGCAGACCCTTCCGCAGAAAAGCCAGAAAAACATGTATAAATACAACGCCACCTACTTTACTACTTTCTACACCAACACGCTCTCGTCACGTACACAAGCCTTCAACCAGAAATTCCAGCAAACCTATAACCATACACAAATCCTCAGCTATCCCCGCTATGCAGAAATGGGACACGACATAGCAGCATTCTTCCTTACCGCCCTCCAGCGATACGGTGACAAATTCTTCAATCACATCCAGCATCACGATTACAACTCCCTTCAGCTTCCCCTTCACTTCCAGCGCAAAGATGACCAGAGCGGCTACACCAACACCGCCACCTATATCATTTATTACAAAACCGACGGCGACATCATATTAACAACTTTCTAATTTGTGGTTTTATGAAACCATTCCTCTTTTTAAGTATCCTTCTCATCTTCATTCCTCTCCACTCCTCAGCGCAAGTAGGGCAGAGGCGCAACGACTTTTCCATCGGAGCCACGGGCGGCTACACCCTCAACCGCCGCAGTTTCCAGCCCAAAATCAAGCAAACTTACTTGGGCTTTCCGATGGTAGGATTTGCCGCCCGTTACATCTGCGAAAAATACTTTACCTGCATTGCTGGCATACAAGCGGAAGTCAACTATAACAACCTGGGTTGGAAAGAAGTCATCGAAGACGGATCTGGCAATACCTACTCACGCGACCTCCACTACCTGCAAGTACCCATCCTCATGCAAATGGGGTGGGGACGTGAGCTACGCGGCTTCAAATTTGTCTTTATGGCGGGTCCCCAGTTCGGCTTTTGTTTGGGCAGCACCGAACATCAGGGCGGTCAGCAGCCCTGGGACATTTCTCGCCGTCCGCAGCAAGTGACGCACCAGTACGGCAGAGAACTCGACAAAAACTTTGACTACGGCATCGCTGCAGGACTCGGACTCGAATACTCTTCTGTAATTGGCCACTTCATCCTTGAAGGCCGATACTATTTCGGACTGGGCGACGCCTTCGACAACAGTAAAAAGGGCTATTTCGGACGTTCTGCCAACCAGACCATCTATGCCAAACTTACCTACCTCTTCGATATTGTCCGTACCAAAGACTGCATTCGGAAATAAATTGCAGTTGGACGGTTTCACGGTTTGTCACCGTAAAACCGTATAACCGCACAAGCGTCCAACCGCACAATCGCAAAAACCGTAAAACTGTTAAAAAAAACGATTTTTCCGTCGAAAACCTTGCACGTTCAAAATATTCCATATATCTTTGCACAACGAAAAACCAAAAAAACATCGACCTTTGACATAGACCGGGGGATGACAGATCGGGATACTCATCAAATTACATCAGAAAACCGGGAATGCGATTCAGCCAATGGCGGGCCACACCCCGCTGTCGCCAGGTCATCGAGCCTGGAGTTTCGGCAGCCATGGGCAACTCTTCGAGTCGGTGGATTACAAAGGCTGAACCTGCGCTCAAAACTTACAAGCTCGGAGTTTCATCACATCTCCTCCCTCGGCCTTTTTCTATAAACGTTCAGAGCCAAAGCGTTTTAGCACCAGTGAAGGGACTTTTCTGCATCCTTCTCTTTCTGACACTAAAACCCTTTGGCTCCAAACTTTTTACAGGAACTCTTTCCTCCCCCGATTCTTCATGTATTTGTAGCACCGCCCAAGGTGCTGTTCGTGTAATATGCATGGTTCATGAGTTTTCGTGTCATTCGTGTAGAAAACAACACGAAAAGGAGGGTGTGTCATAAGAGACACACCCTCCTTTTAGGGATGCTGGGGTCAGGTGTTATTTCTGACTTTCTTTTTCTGCTTTCTTGCGGGCTTTGGCTTCAGCCTTTTCTGCCTTTTCGCGCTCCTTGTCTTCTTTGGCTTCAGCTTTGTCAGCTTCGCTTTCGGCCTTGTCGCGTGCTTTCTCGGCTTCGGCTTCTGCTTTCTCGGCAGCTTTCTTGGCTTTAGCTTCAGCTTTTTCAGCAGCTTTCTTGGCCTTGGCTTCGGCGGCTTCTTGCTTCAGACGTTCTTTTTCGGCAGCTTTCTCGGCTTTTTCAGCAGCTTTCTTGGCTTTGGCTTCTTCGCGAAGACGTTGTTTGACGGTGACTACTTTGGGGTTATAGACTCCGCGCTTGCGCACCTTGGTCTTCTTGTCATCTGTCTTTCCGTCTTCAGCCCTTTCGTCTTCAGCCTTTTCATCTTCAGCTTTTTTCTCTTCTGCCTTTTCGCCTTCGTCCTTCTTGGCCTTTTCTTCGGGAGCTTTCTTCTTGCCGGCTTTCTCCTCGGCCTTCTTGTCGGCTTTCTCTTCTGCTTTTTCTTCAGGCTTCTGGTCGGCCTTGGCTTTCTCTTCTGCTTTCTTGTCGGCTTTTGTCTTGCGTTCTTTCTTTACGGTAAGTTTGCTTTTCTTGGAGTTTTCGGCTGCCTGTGACTGCTCGGCTTTTTGTGCACGTTTGGCCGAAGCTCGCGAGACGAGTGGCGTGCCCAGGAGGGCAGCCTGTTCAGCCTCAGTCAGTTGCTTGCCGTTCTTCTGTTTCTGCTTGGCGCGTGCCTTCAGTTTCTTGAGGTTTTCTTTCTCTTTCTGTACTTCGCGCTTGTGGCGTGCCAGGTCTTTGATGGCGCGGTTTTTTTCGCGCTCCAGTTCGCGTGCTTCCTGCTGTTTGGCTTTCTGCTGGGCTTTGAGCGACTTGATTCGCTCGGTGAGCTGTGCCTGGATGGTGTCCACTTCGGCCACGGTCGATGCGGACATGGTGGGCGGGAGCAGCAGCAGGAGCAACAGCAGGAAAGAGGATTTGATACTCAAATTGTGCATTGTCAAATTGTTAATTGTCAAATTGTCAAATTTAATAGGCTCTGGCGATGAGTACACGGCAGGTGGCTGGTTTACCGCTGACCATGTCGGTGCCAGGTGTCTGTTCGTAGGCGTAGGGCACGCAGCGAATGGTGGCTTGGGTGTCTTCCTTGATTTTTGCTTCGGTTTCGGGGGTGCCGTCCCAGTGGCAGAGGAAGAATCCGCCGTCCTTGATGCGCTCCTTGAATTCGTCGTAGTTGTCGCATTCGTAGATGTGTGCATTGCGGAACTTGACAGCCTTCTGGTAGATATTCTGCTGGATGTCGTCGAGGAGTTTCTGAATGTGTTGTTCGATGCCTTCCAGGGGGGCATTCTCCTTTTCCAGGGTGTCGCGGCGCATGACTTCCACGATGCCCTGTTCCAGGTCGCGTGCTCCGAGGACGATGCGCACGGGCACACCCTTCAGCTCGTAGTCGGCAAACTTGAAGCCTGGACGCTTGTTGTCGGAGTTGTCGTATTTTACACTGACACCCATGTTTCTGAGGTTCTGCATGATGGCCTCTGCCTTTTCGTCGAGGATGGGCATCTGGGCAGGTTTGCCGATGGGGATGATGACTACTTGTGTGGGTGCCAATGCTGGTGGCAGCACGAGTCCGTTGTCGTCGGAGTGGGTCATGATGAGCGCACCCATCAGTCGGGTAGATACGCCCCAGGAGGTTGCCCAGGCATATTCGGTTTTGTTGTCTTTGTTGAGGAAGGTTACATCGAATGCCTTGCCGAAGTTCTGGCCCAGGAAGTGGCTGGTGCCCGACTGTAGGGCTTTGCCGTCTTGCATCATGGCTTCGATGGTGTAGGTGTCGAGTGCACCGGCAAAGCGTTCTGTCTCGCTCTTCACGCCCTGAATGACGGGTACGGCCATGTATTTCTCGGCAAATTCGGCATAGATTTTGAGCATGAGCTTGGCTCGGTCTTCTGCTTCTTCACGAGTGGCATGGGCTGTGTGGCCTTCCTGCCAAAGGAATTCAGAGGTGCGCAGGAAGAGGCGTGTACGCATTTCCCAACGCATGACGTTGCACCACTGGTTGCAGAGGATAGGCAGGTCACGGTAGGATTTTATCCAGTTTTTGTAGGTGTTCCAGATGATGGTCTCGGAAGTGGGACGGATGATGAGTTCTTCTTCCAGTTTGGCTGCGGGGTCAACCACTACACCGTCGTGGGTCTCGTTGGTTTTCAGTCGGTAGTGGGTCACGACGGCACATTCCTTGGCAAAGCCCTCTACGTGTTCGGCTTCGCGGCTGAGGAAGGATTTTGGAATGAGCAGGGGGAAATAAGCGTTCTGCACGCCTGTGGCTTTGAACATAGAGTCGAGCACTTGCTGCATCTTTTCCCATATTGCATATCCGTAGGGCTTGATGACCATGCAGCCACGCACGTCGGCTTGCTCGGCCAGGTCGGCTTTCACTACGAGTTCGTTGTACCATTTCGAGTAGTCCTCACTGCGCTTTGTGAGGTCTTTCAATTCTGTTGCCATAGTTGTTTCGTTGTTTTTTGTTAATTTGTGTGCAAAGGTAATGCTTTTTAATGAAGAATGAAGAATGAAGAATGAAGAATTTTGTACCTTTGCAACGTTTTTACGACAAAAACGCAATTAAAAACATTTATTTAACAACGTATGAAGAATTTGAAAGTAATTGCACTCGCACTGAGTGTATTGGTTGTTTTCGCCGGATGCGGAAACATGAGTAACGCCACGAAGGGCGGACTGATTGGCGGTGGCGGCGGTGCTGCTTTGGGCACACTGGCTGGTGTGTTGATTGGTAAGGGACCTGGCGGTGCTGCCATTGGTGCTGCCATCGGTACTGCTGTGGGCACTACGGCTGGCATCTTGATAGGCAAGAAGATGGACAAGGCTAAGGCTGCGGCTGCGGCTGTGGAAAATGCCAAGGTGGAAGAAGTGACCGACCAGAATGGCCTGAAGGCTGTGAAGGTTACCTTCGAGTCGGGCATCTTGTTTCCATCGGGCAGCTCTGCCCTGAGTGCCGACGCACAGGGTTCGCTCCAGAAGTTTGCCAACACTGTGCTGAAGACTAACACCGACATGGACTGTGCCATCAAGGGTTACACTGACAACACGGGTTGGAAGAACACGACGGCTGCCGAGAGTCAGCAGAAGAACCAGGAACTTAGCCTTCAGCGTGCTCAGGCTGTTTCCACTTACCTGCTGAACCAAGGTGTACCTTCTTCTCAGATTAAGGCCATCGAGGGACTGGGCGAAACCAACCCTGTAGCCGACAATTCCACTAATGAAGGCAAGACGCAGAATCGCCGTGTCGAGGTGTATATCTATGCCTCCGAGAACATGATTAACGCTGCCAATGCTGGTACTTTGCAGTAAATGATAGCGAGTTTTTTCAATAAAGTATGGAAGTTCCTGAAGTGGGCCATCATTGCTTTCTTTGGAACTTCCATTCTTGCTGTAGTCATCTATCGGTGGCTGCCTGTGCCGTGTTCGCCGCTGATGTTTATCCGTTGTGGTCAGCAGCTGAAGGCAGGCGAATCACTCAAACTGAAACACCAGTGGGTGCCGCTCGATAGCATTTCAACGGATTTGCCTTTGGCTGTGTGGTCAAGCGAAGACCAAAATTTCTTGACTCACAACGGATTTGACTTTGGCCAGATTAAGGTGGCTGTTCAGGACAAGATGGAGGGAAAGCGGGAACGCGGAGCCAGCACCATCAGTCAGCAGACAGCCAAGAACGTTTTCCTCTGGCCATCTCATAGTTGGGTCCGCAAGGGACTTGAGGTTTATTTTACGGTGCTGATTGAAACCATCTGGAGCAAGCAACGCATCATGGAGGTTTATCTGAACACTATCGAAATGGGCGATGGCATTTACGGCGCAGAAGCTGTAGCCTTGGAGCATTTTGGCTGTAGGGCGAAAGAGTTGACTCGCAATCAGTGCGCTATGATTGCCGTATCGCTGCCCAATCCAATCCGCATGAACAGTGCTTCACCTTCTGCTTACATGTATCGCCGCCAGTCGTGGGTTCTTCGCCAAATGCGTTATCTGGGCGAATTTCCCATGAAGGAGAAGAATGCGGAATGAAAGAACCGTAAACGAACCACCAAGAATTTTTTCAACACGGACCTTTAGTTCTGGTGGAGACAACGACACGAACTTTCACGAAAAAGAGTTTTCCGACAAAAACCTGTCATTCCTGTCATAAGTTTTTTATTTTACTGATATGCAATTGATTCAACAATGACAGATTCTTTGAGAACTTGTCATTGTTTACGACATCTGTCACAAAACCTGTCGTACCATTAACCCAATATAAAACAACCTGTTACCTGCTATTTATGACGGGATGACAGGTTTTTCCCAAATAAAACTGTATGAAGTAGGGGTGACCAGATTCCAGTGGCACACTGCATTGTCGCAGCCGTGGCACAATTCGCTCGTTGCAGTAGCAATGCCGTGCCACCGCAGTAGCAAAGTTCTCCCGCTGCAGCGGCAGAACTTTCCCGCCACAGCGGGAGAACTTTGCCACGGCAGCGGGAGAACTGTGCGACTATTCCACAAATACTTTCGGGGAAGGGGAGTGTAACTGTCAAAAAATATGATTATCCGTTGGTCGTACCACCAATACCTTTTTTAACTTTTATGTCTGTATAACCAGTTTGCGACCGTGACGGGAATGGCGATAATCATCCCTGTGAAGAAATTTTGGTTGAAAAGGATGATGACTTTGTCGAGGGCTGACAGTGAGCCTATTTCGGTAATGAGGCTGCGGGCTTGCTGGTAAGATTCTTTCATGCCCATCTGGTTGTACATTTCCTGGGTGGCTTTGTTTTCCATCATGTTCTGGAGGGCACCAACGAGTGCACCGTGGTCGAGCAGCGAGAAGTAGAAATATTCCAGTGCGCCGCAGATTAAGCTGGCATACATGAACATACTGAAGATGTTGATGTAGGTAAAGAGAGGGGAAAGGGTGAGACCTAACTGGATGGTGCGAATCTTTATGCGGATTCCGAAGTAGAAATCCTGCACCAGCAATGCGATGAGACCGAATAAGGCTATGATGAGAAATATACCGTTTCCGCTGCGGAGTCCGATGACGTAGAGTGCAAAAATTGCTGTCCAGCTTATGCCCATGATGCTGCCGTATTCCATGATGAATTGGCGCAGAATGGAAAGCCCGTTTTCTTTTTTCATTTTGGAGTAGGGGGGAGCTATTTCTGTAGGTAGGTTGCTATTTGGTCGGCTATCTGTTGCATACCTTGGGTGGATGGATGGTCTGCTTGTTTGTGGATGTCGTTCAGTTGTATACAGTCAATGTTGTAGTGTTTGCAGATTTCAATGGAAGAGGTTGTAAGTTCTTCCGAGAGGTTGTTGTTAAGTATAAAGTAAAGCTTTACATTGATGTATCTTTTCTGCAAATAATCAAGCATGTATGCCATTGCTGGACGATACTGGTAGAGGTCTTCTTTCTTCCAGTCTTGATACTTGTATTCACCCATTGGGGATTTGGCCCAAGCATCGTTGGTTCCGCCAAAAATGAAGATGATGTCGGGCGAACCAAGGTTGGTCATTCGGGTAACGTAAGAACGGTCGGAGTAGTCGTTTTTGCCGTAGCCAGTGTTGCAGATGGTGGCTCCAGAGAATGAATTGTTTTGGCAAAGACGATAGCCCATTTTGTTGGCAAGCAAGTGCCACCAGGTTTGTTCTACCTTGAGGCAGTCGTTCTTCATCTGTGGCCTGGGATACCATGCCTTGTTTGTGTCGGGTTCGATGTATCCAGCAAAGGTGGAGTAGGAGTCTCCAAGGATGGAAATCGAGGGTTTGTAGGTTTGTCCCTGTGCGAAACAGAAAGAGGCAATGCCAAGGAGCATTGCCGTCAGGATAAGGTTACGTTTCATGAGCGTAGTAGGTTTTCTAAGCATTCTATGTCGTCTTTGGTCTTTTGATCCACCGATTCCAAGTTGCGTATGTTCTTGATGGCATGGATGACTGTGGCATGGTTTCTGCCGCCAAGTTTCAGTCCAATCTGCACAATGCTTTCGTCGGTGAATTTGTTGGCCAGATAGATGGTAATCTGGCGTATGTAGGAAATGGGTTGTTTGCGTGTTCGGGAAGTAAGGGTTTCAGCGGTTATATTGAAATGTTCACACACTTTGTCACGAATGGTCTCTACCGTGAATTCTTTGTTGGTGTTTTCCTTGGCCTTGAATTTGGGCATGACTTTGTTGACCAGCTTCATGTCGATGTCACAGTTATAGACAATGGAGTGGGCCATGAGGGAGTTGATCATGCCTTCGAGGTCACGCACGCTGTCATCTACATTTTCTGCAATGTAGTTGAGGATGGTCTGGGGAATGTTGAGCCCTTCCTGATTGATTTTTGCGTTAAGAATGGAGAGGCGCAGTGCTTTTGTGGGCTTTTCGATTTCTGCCTGTAATCCCCATTTGAATCGGGTAAGCAGGCGGTCTTCCAGGCCCAAGATGTCGATGGGAGGTCGGTCGGCAGTGAGTATAATCTGCTTTTTGTTGAGGTGCAGGTGATTGAAGATGTGGAAGAAGGTGTTTTGTGTGTCTTGCTTTCCAGAGAATTCTTGCACGTCGTCGATGATGAGCACGTCGATGGTTTGATAGAATGCGATGAAGTCGTTGCGCAAGTTCTTTCTGACGGCATTTCCCCACTGCACGGTGAAGAGGTGGGCTGATACGTAGAGTACACGGAGTTGGGGGTGCAGTTCCTTGATTCTCCATCCGATGGCGTTGACAAGATGGGATTTTCCACAGCCTGATGGTCCGAACACGAAGAGAGGGTTGAATGTCTTTGCCGGGTTTTTGGCGATGGCTTCGCCGACGGAACGTGCCAGTCGGTTGCTTTCTCCCTCGATGAATGTGTCGAAATTGTAGATGGTGTTCAGCTGGGAGTCCAATTCACTTGGGTTAGAAGCGGAAAGCTGTGTGGGCGACACATTGGCAGGACGGGTGGTTTGCTGTCGGGGTGTGGTGATGTCCGTCTTGTGTGTTCCTTCTTCGGTGGCAGTGGTGCCGCCTTCTTTGTCCTTCAGTATGCGGTAATAGAGTGACACCTCGCCAAAGAATCGGCGGAGGGCAGTGCGCATCAAGCGAAGGTATTTTTCCTCAATGACATCTTTTACAAAAGAGCTGGGCACATTCAGATAAAGTTTGCCGTCGTTGAAACTTTCAAATTCCACGAAGGCAAAGATTGTCTTGTATTGCTCTGGGCTGATGTTGTCGCTGATGAAGTGGCGACAGTTTTCCCATTTGCTCTTATAGTCAATATTCATTTGTTTAGTAGTGTTTTTTGTGGTGCAAATTTTTGCTGTGTTTTTGCAGTGCAAATTTCCGCTTTTTTTTTTAGATAGCAAAATCTTCTTGCTTTTTCGTTTTTCCGAAAATTACAAGATTGTGTGTATTTTCAGAGTTTTATCAAGCCCATGCTTTTGTTAGAGCAAAATTAGGTTTGCGCTTTTTCTTTCTTTTGTAAATGAATTAGTTGTGTGTTTTTATTGTTGTTCCACATTGAAGCTTTGGAAGAGTGTTTGTGAAGGCTAAACCGTTGTTTTTTACCCGCTAAAAATAGCCGTGAAAGATTTTGTTTCACGACTATCTTATTTTGACAATGTTTAGATAGAAGTCGCAGGTTTATTTTTTGTATTCCTTTTCTTTTTTGCCGAACAGGGAGAAGTGGACATAGCGTTTCGGATGCAGTCGGAGGTCTTCGAGCAGCAGTGAAGCGTTGATGATGGTGGTGTCGATGTGGAGTGCTATGGCATTGTCGTTTATGAGCAGTCCGAGTGTGTTGTCTTTGCTGTTGAGCGATGTGTTCAGTTTGCTTGTAATGCTGTTGGCGTTGGCCAGTGTCTGGTTGGCGTTGCTGGCAATAGTGGCTATGTCTATCTGGTTGATGTTGGCTGTCAGGGTTTCGGCATTGTTCATGACGTGGTTTGCCGATGTCATGAGTTGTGGCACATCTTTCTTGAGCAGGAGGTTTATTTCATCGGTAGTAGTCTTCAAGTTCGCAGTGGTGTATTCCAGATTGTGGAGCGATGCAGCCAGTGCAGGGTCGGATGCAAGTTGGTTGAGGGAGGTCAGGATGGAGTCAACCTTGGGAATCAGCTGTTGAACCTGTGGAATCATGTTTCCAGCCGCTGCCATCAGGTCGGTAGATTCTGTGCCGTAGATTGTGTCGCTTGGTGTGATGGCGGGTGCAGTGTACTGGCCGAGTGCAAAGTTAAGTTTTGAGGCTCCCAGCAGTTCTTTTGACACAAAAACGGTTGTGCCTTCTGGAATGCGGAAAGTGGGGTCGATGTTGAGCGACAGTGTCATGTTTTGTTGCGCTTCGTTGTATTTGATGGATTTAACGTAGCCTACTTTGAGTCCGTTGGCAAGCACGTCGGATGAAATGCTGATTCCTGTAACATTCTTCATGATGACGGTGTAGATTTTGTCATTATTGAAGAGAGTCAGTCCTTTCAGGAGTATGATGCCTACATAGATGATGATAATGGCAATAACGGCAGTGATGCCTATTTTGATTTCTTTCGTGAAAAACTTCATGGTGTTACGTGTGTTGTGAACTTAATATTGTATAATGAATGCTTTGGGAAATTTGTCGAGAATGCTTTTTTGCAAGGCTTTGGCTTCTTTCATAGTGGCAACAGAGCCGTAGGTGTATTTGTAGGTGTTGCCTTCTTTGCGGATGTCAACTTTTAAGCCTTTGAGTTGTTTGTCGTTGGGTTTTAAGAGTTTGTTGCCAGCCAGAATCTGAACGTGATACATGGGCTGTTGTTCGGTTTTCGGGGCTTCTACGGCTTGTGGCTCTGTGGGCTTTTCGCTGCTTGTGTCATTGTGTTGCACCGCAGGAGTGGGGGGAACTTCTACCTTGGGTGCAGTTCCAGTATGCTTTCCCTTGTACTGTGAAATGGCGTTGTAGATGCTTCTGGCCATGGCCGATTGCCCACTGCTTGACATGAGGAAGTTTTCTTCTGCGGGGGTAGAGATGTAGCCCACTTCAAGCAGAACGCTGGGCATGTATGTCTTTCGGAGCACTGCCAGGTTAGCCTGTTTTACTCCCATGTCTTTTCTGCCCCCAGTTTTGACCATTTCGTTTTGTGCCATTTTTGCAAATTCTACGCTTTCTTTCATGTCGCGGTCTTGCATCAGCTCGAACATGATGTTGCTTTCCGAGGAAGCGTTGTAGTTGTATTTTTTTGCTGCTTCGCCTTCCAGGGCAATGACTGAGTTCTCTCGCTTTTCCACTTCGAGGTTGGTGTCAGCTGTGGAAAGGCTCAATGTGTAGGATTGCACACCGTAAGCGTGGTGGGCGGCTCCTTTTGGCAAAGAGTTGACGTGAATGGAAACGAAGAGGTCAGCCTTAGCTTTGTTGGCAATTTCTGCACGGCGGCCAAGTTCTACAAACACGTCGGTTTGGCGGGTATAGACAATTTTGATTTCGGGATGGTTGTTTCTCAGCAGTCTCCCAACTTCCAGCGTGATGTTGAGGGCAATGTCTTTTTCCCTGTGCGACGGAGCAGAGCCAATGGTTCCTGGGTCTTTCCCTCCGTGGCCAGCGTCGAGCACAACAACAAAAGTTTTGTTGTCTGCTTGTGCCGCAGGGTGGCAGAAGCAGAAGAGCAATGTTGCTATATATATAATAATGTGTATGTGTGACATTGCGGTGTTGTCCGTGGAAAGACGTTTGCAAATGTAGGGATTTTCTTCTTATATAAAAAGCGGAACGTCTATTTTGTGGCGTTCCGGTATAAAAAAAGCGAGTTAAGGAACATGGTGGATTCAGAAAGTTGTGGAAATGAATTTGGCCATGTGCCGATTAACTGGTTATTGCATGATGTCAAGTTCTTTGAAACTGTCAACCAGAATGCTTACGGCTCTGTCCACTTGTTCTTTTGTGTGGGTGGCCATCAGTGCTACGCGCACCAGTGTGTCTTGTGGTGCACATGCCGGTGGAATGACAGGGTTGATGAATACACCTTTCTTGAAAGCCAAGGCTGTGACGGCAAAGGTCTTCTCTGGGTCGCGCACATAGAGCGGAATGATGGGACTCTCGCTGTCGCCAATTTCAAATCCTGCCTGCTTGAATTGTTCCAGTGCGTAGTTTGTGATTTTCCAGAGGTTTTCCTGACGTTCTGGCTCGTTCTGCAAGATGTGGAGAGCTTCGAGTGCTGCAGCAGTAGATGCTGGCGTATTGGATGCAGAGAAGATGTAGGTACGGCTGTTGTGGCGAATCCAGTTGATGGTGTCCTTGTCGGCAGCGATGAATCCGCCGATGCTGGCCAGTGACTTTGAGAATGTTCCCATAATCAAGTCCACATCTTCAGTCACGCCAAAGTGGTCGCAGGTACCACGTCCGTTTCGTCCAAACACACCCAGACCGTGAGCTTCGTCCACCATGATGCTGGCGTTGTACTTTTTCTTCAGTTTTACGATTTCAGGCAGCTTTGCCAGGTCGCCCTCCATGGAGAAAAGACCATCCGTGACAATCAGTTTGATGGCATCTGGGTTGCAGCGCATCAGCTGGCTTTCCAGGTGCTGCATGTCGTTGTGCTTGTAACGCAGGAATTCAGAGAAAGATAGGCGGCGACCGTCAACGATTGAAGCATGGTCACGGTCGTCACCCAGAATGTAGTCGCCACGACCTGTCACACATGAAACTACGCCCGAATTTACGCTGAAGCCCGTTGCATAGCACAGTGCTTCTTCCTTACCGATAAATTCAGCCAGTTCGTTTTCAAGCTGCACATGCAGGTCGAGTGTTCCGTTCAGGAAACGAGAGCCTGCACAGCCTGTACCATATTTATCAATCGCTTTCTTTGCTGCTTCACAGATTCTCTTGTCGTATGTAAGCCCCATATAAGAGTTGGAACCAAACATGAGAACCTTATGTCCACCCATGAGCACCTCTGTGTCCTGATGGCTGTCAATCTCACGGAAGTAAGGATAGATACCAGCCGCCATGTACTTCTGCGGCTCTCTATACTTACTCATTTTTTCTTGTAATAAACCCATATTTACGTTGAGTGTTTTCTTTCTTTAGTCGTTTCAAGTTGCAAAGGTACAAAAAAACTGCTTTACAACAGCGGTTTTAATGAAAAAAAACGTTTTTGGCGAAAAAGTAACTGCTTATTTGGTACTTTTGATTTAAAAAGTCGTACTTTTGCAAGCTCTAATCAATAAAAAAGGTATAATGGGACGAAAAAGAATCGTGTTTGTTGTAAATCCTATTTCTGGCACAAATAGTAAAAAAAACATCCTGAAGTTGCTTGATGCTCGGCTTGACCGCGAACAGTTTGACTGGGAAGTCAAGACCACAGAACACATGGGCCATGCAACCGAAATAGCACGGACAGCAGCCAACCAAGGCATAGAGATTGTATGTGCCATAGGGGGAGACGGAACGGTGAACGAAACGGCACGAGCCATTGCGCACAGCGAAACGGCTTTGGCCATCATCCCCGCAGGCAGCGGCAACGGCTTGGCTCGACACTTGCACATCCCTATCGACCCACAAGGGGCCATCAGGGTACTCAACGAATGCAATCTTTCGGCGATGGACTACGGACTCATCAACGACCATCCTTTTTTCTGCACTTGTGGGATGGGCTTCGATGCGTTCATCTCTATGGAGTTTGCCCGGTCAGGCAAGCGCGGACCGCTTACTTATATGGAAAATGTGTTGAAAAACGGTCTGAGCTACAATCCAGACACTTACGAGATTTTTATTGATGATAAGGAACAGAGCGAATACAAGGCTTTCCTCATTTCTTGTGCCAACGCCTCGCAGTATGGCAACAATGCCTACATTGCCCCGAAAGCCTCTGTGCGCGACGGACTGCTGGATGTCACCATCATCGAACCCTTTACCGTGATTGACGCTCCACAAATTGCCATTCAGCTTTTCAACGGCAGTCTGCCCGACAATAGCTGCATCAAGACATTCCGCTGCAAGAAACTCCATGTCCACCGAAGCCGTAGCGGAGCCATCCATTACGATGGCGACCCAGCCGAGACAGGCACAGACATTGACATCGAAATTGTTCCCGACGGGCTGAAGTGCATTTCGCCACAGACAGAAGGAATGCTTGATATGGGGCAGAACATTCAGAACTTCTTCCTGGAACATCTGAACCAGATTTACCAGCGCAGTGAAAATGTACTGCAAGAGAATCTCCGCCGCACCCAGGCAATACGCAAGCGTAACATGAACATATTAAAAAAACTGGCAAAGAAGTGATTTGCCAGTTTTCCTTTTCTTCTACACCTCATGCAGGGTACTGCATCGTGCAGCAGTGGAGAGAGCCGTGCTGCCTGATGAGTACACGGCAGTCAATCCCCACAATCTCTCTCCCAGGGAAAGCCCTGCTTAGTTGCTTCCGGGCCAGCGCATCGTTTTCGGGCTGACCATAGGTCGGCATCAGTACAGCACCGTTGACAATGAGGAAGTTGGCATAAGTGGCAGGCAACCGTTGCGGCTTTCCGCTTGCGTCCACGTCCGTCTCGTCGTAGATGGCCGTAGGCATGGGCAGCGGAATCAACCTGTATGGCTTGCCCTCCCCGTTGGTAAACTGTTGCAGTTCCGCTTCCATGGCCGATAGCTCCGTGTAATGTTCGTCCGCCGTGTCGGTGCATTGCACGTAGGCAATGGTTTCAGCGTCGCAAAACCGAGCCACGGTGTCGATGTGTCCGTCAGTGTCATCTCCAGCCAGCCAGCTATGGTTTAGCCAGAGCACCCTCTGGGCGCCAGTCGTTTGGCAAAGTTTCCTCTCTATTTCAGTCTTGCTGAGCATGTCGTTTCTGTTTGGGGCCAGCAGGCAGCTCGATGTCGTCATCAAGGTGCCCTTGCCGTCACTTTCTATGCTGCCACCCTCAAGCACAAAGTCCAGCTGTGGGGTATAAGTGCCGTCAATGACTTTTGCCTCGGCCAGCTGTCTGTTGATTTGGTTGTCGTGGTGAGCAGCAAACTTCATTCCCCAGCCGTTAAACTGGAAATCCAGCAAGATACGTTTCCCCTCGTGCAACCCAGTGACGAACCCATGGTCACGTGCCCAGGTGTCATTGGTGCTGCATTGGAAAATCTTGATATTCTGCCTGTTTATGCCGTATTGCAGGAGTGATGCTTCTACTTCTTGCGGCTCTTGCGCCACAATGAGCAAAGGCTCCCGCAGGGCAATCTGCTTGGCCATTTCCTGATAACACCGCACCACCTCGTCATACATGGGTGCCCAGTCAGTGCCCCTGTGTGGCCATGTCAGTTGCACAAAGGCTTGCGGGTGCCATTCGGCTGGAATATACATACGTCTTCAGTGATTAGTCGAGCAAGTCGGGCCTCAGCGTTTTGGTTCGCTGAAGGGCTTGCTCATATTCCCATTCCTTTATTTTAGCTTCGTGGCCAGAGAGCAGAATTTCCGGCACAGTCCAGGTTTCTTCGGGATTCCCCACAGGGTGATACTCCGCAGGGCGGGTATAGGTGGGAGCCTCCAAGAGGTTGTCCTGAAACGAGTCTGAAAGCGCACTCTGCTCGTCGCCTATCGCACCGGGCAGCACACGCACAATGGCATCGGCCATGATAGCTGCTGGCAGTTCGCCGCCCGTCAGCACATAGTCGCCCACCGAGATTTCGCGTGTAATCAGATGTTCCCTGATGCGGTAGTCAATGCCCTTGTAGTGGCCGCACAGTATGATGATGTTCCGCTTCAGGCTCAGTTCGTTGGCCACGGACTGGGTGAATCGCTCGCCGTCGGGTGCTGTGAAGATGATTTCATCGTAGTCTCGTTCAGCCTTCAGCGCACTGATGCACGCATCTATCGGTTGGCACTGCATCAGCATACCAGCCTGCCCGCCAAACGGATAATCATCTACTCGGCGGTGCTTGTCTGCTGTGTAGTCGCGCAGGTTATGGATGTGTATTTCAGCCAGTCCCTTCTTCTGTGCCCGGCCTAATATGCTCTCGCGCATGAACGGCTCGATGAGTTCGGGCAGCACAGTGATGATGTCTATTCTCATTTCTTTTATCTTACTAAAAGCACAGCGTACAAATTATTCCACAGTCACGCTCTTGGCCAGGTTGCGGGGCTGGTCCACGTCCTTGCCCTTGCAGACGGCGATGAAGTAGGCCAGGAGTTGCAGCGGAATGGTGGCTAAGAGCGGTTCGAGACATTCGTGCGTCTGCGGCAGTTCGATGACGGCGTCGGCCATGCGCTTGATGGTCTCGTCGCCCTCGCTCACCAGCGCGATGACACGGGCGTGGCGAGCCTTAATCTCCTGTATGTTGGAGAGCACTTTCTCGTACAGCACGTTCTTCGTAGCGATGACAACCACGGGCATCTCCTCATCAATGAGCGCGATGGGGCCGTGTTTCATCTCGGCGGCAGGGTAGCCCTCGGCGTGGATGTAGCTTATCTCCTTCAGTTTCAGCGCGCCTTCCAGTGCCACGGGATAGTTGTAGCCGCGTCCCAGATAGAGGAAGTTGCGGGCGTAGGTGAATATCTTTGAGATTTCGTGCGTGTTGTCGGTGCAGGTCTTGAGCAGTGCCTTCATCTTTTCGGGCACGTCGTGCAGCTCCTGGATGAGGTTCACATACTTCTGCTGGTCAAGGGTGCCGCGCTCGCGTCCCAAGGCCAGGGCCAGCATGGTGAGCACCGTGACCTGTCCCGTAAAGGCTTTTGTGGAGGCCACACCTATTTCGGGTCCCACGTGGATATAGCTGCCAGTGTGGGTGGCACGGGGTATGCTGCTGCCGATGGCGTTGCAGATGCCATAGATGAATGCACCCTTCTGCTTGGCCAGCTCCACAGCGGCCAGCGTGTCAGCCGTTTCTCCGCTCTGCGAGATGGCTATCACCACGTCGGTGCTGTTGATGACGGGGTTGCGGTAGCGGAACTCCGAGGCGTACTCCACCTCGCAGGGCACGTGGCAGAAGTCCTCGATGAGCTGCTTGCCGATGAGTCCTGCGTGCCACGAGGTTCCACAGGCCACGATGATAAACCGTCTCGCATCGACCAGCCGCTGACGGTGGTCGATGACGGCACTGAGCACCACGTTGTTTACATCCACATTCACGCGCCCGCTCATGCAGTCCATCAGGCAGTCGGGCTGCTCGTTGATTTCCTTCAGCATGAAGTGGGGGTAGCCGCCCTTCTCAATTTGGGCCAGGTCGAGAGCCACTTCGGTCACGTCGTGCTTCAGCTCCTCGTTGTAGAAGTCCACGATTTTCACGTCCTCACCCCTGCGGATGATGGCAATGTCCTTGTCGTCCAGGTAGATGACCTTTTTGGTGTACTCAATGATAGGGCTTGCGTCGCTGCCCAGGAAGAACTCGTCTTCGCCGATGCCCACAACCAGCGGGCTGCTCTTTCGGGCTGCTATGATTTGGTCGGGGTTGTTGCGGTCGAGCACGGCTATGGCGTAAGCCCCGATAACCGTGTGCAGGGCCATGCGCACAGCCGTGAGCAGGTCGGTCTGCTTACTGAGCTGGATGTACTCAATGAGCTGTATGAGCACCTCCGTGTCGGTGTTGCTCTTGAACTCCACGCCTTTCTCCATGAGCTGCTTCTTCAGCACGGCATAGTTCTCGATGATGCCGTTGTGGATGATGGCCAGATTGCCAGAGGCCGAGAAGTGGGGGTGGGCATTCACGGAGTTGGGTTCGCCGTGGGTGGCCCATCGGGTGTGGGCAATGCCCACGGTGCCTGTGAGGTCCTTGTCGCTGGTGTATGCCTCCAGGTCGCTCACTTTCCCCTTGGTCTTATAGACGTTCAGTTCGCCCTGGTCGTTAATCATGGCTACGCCGGCACTATCATACCCACGGTATTCCAGCCGTTTCAGTCCGTTTATCAGTACGGGGTAAGCCTTGCGCTTGCCCAGGTATCCTACAATTCCACACATAGTCGTTATGTTTTATTTCTGTATTTATATAATAATGTGTAAACTTACGGTCTGCTGTCCGTCTTCTTTGCCAGAAGAGTGGGGCACAGCCTGAAAATTTTCTGCAAATGTACGACTTTTTGCAGAGATAGAAAGCATGATGATTCCGGAAAATTTCTTTTGCCTGTCAGAAACTCTGTCGTGGCGCACCTTCGCTGCATTGCAAACAAAAAAAGGGACACCGTCTTCCCAGATAGTGCCCTTCCACTAATAAGTTTAATCTTATGAGACAAATTGTGAAAAACAATTGTTATAAAAGCATTGCCCCTGTGGGCTTAAAAGTTATGTTCATACGCCTTGTTGATGGCGTTCAGTGCCTGGAGCGAGCGGGGAAAGCCAATGTAGGGCAGCATGGCAGTGACGGCTGCCACCATCTCGGTCTTCGACGTGCCCGTATTCTTGTTGGCCACGGCGTGGCTTTCCATCTGGTTGGGACATCCGCCCAGCGAGGCCAGGAAGCAGAAGGTCATCAGCTCGCGGTGCTGTGCATCGATGCCGTTGCGTGTGTAGTAGTCGCCGAAGCAGTAGCTCTGCAAGTAGTCGATGATGTGCTCTTGTCCCTTGGGGCAGGTCTCGTACATGTTATCGACAGTGCCCTTTCCGAACACGTGCTCCATGTACTCGCGACCCTTCTGCTTGCGGTCCTCGGCTGTGGTGGTAGCCTGTGGGTCGAGGGGCAGCTTGATGTCGTTGTTCTCGAACACTTCGTTCATAATGGGCAGCAGGTCAATGACGTAGTTGAAACCAACGTAGGGCATGGCCTGATAGACTACTTCGCGGATTTCGCGTGGCTTCACGCCCACGTTGAGACAAGCGTCCACGTAGTTGCGGAACTCCAAGTGGGAGCCGCAGCCGATGGTGCTGGCCAGGATGCACATCACACGTGTCTTCTCCAGCACAGGCCCTTCGGTGGGCTTCAGTGCTTCGTCGTAGGCGAAGTTGTCAAATATCTCGGTCAGCTCAGGGTCGCGCTTCAGCGTGTTCACGGTGTATCGCTGTGAAAACAGGCGACGGATATTTTGGCGAGCAGTCTCGGTAATCTTCAGTTCTTTCATGGTGTATCTGTGATTTTATAGTGTTTTGCTATGTTTAGGTTGCAAAGTTATGAAAAAAAACAATACAAGCAACAGATTGCCGCCATTTTTTAGATTTTTTACCATAAAAGGGGCGCAAAACTGCGGAAAATGTTATCAAGACAAGGTTTCGGTGTGTTTTTTCCGTCCCGTCTATATTATATATAATGTATAGCGGAGGGGGTTTTGCCCGTTGGCACTTCTGCGGAATTTTACTGCTGCTGCACGTCCTCCTGCCTTTCGCTTCGCTCTCCCTTCTGGCTGCCTGGGGTGCAAAACCCGACAGGGTGCAGAACAAAAGTGGCACGACTGCACACTGAACGCTGCGGCATAGGCATAAATTCTATAAATCATTGTTTGATTCTTAAAAATCAAACAATGATTCTTAAGAATCAAACAATGATTTACAAGAATCAAACAATGATTTTTAGTTTTGTTGCCTATCAGAATGCGTTTAGAACGAACACACGTCGATTTTCTGGCGAACACAGACGCAAGTGGCATTTCGGAGTGAGCAAAACGGCACAAAATGGGCACCAAAACGAGACAAATTACCCGCTAAATGAAAACAACATCGGAAAGATGACGTGAGTTAGCGAGAAAATGCGTAATTTAGCACCCTCTTAACCTGCGTGGTGCCCTGTGAAGAGGGTGGGAGAGGCCCCCCAGGGGCGCAAGACCGGGCCAACAGACAAACAGAAACAAAATAGACACTCAAAAGAAAAAGACATTATGGCTGGAAATCTGAGACTCAAGGTGGTTGACGAAGCCTTTAAGCGGCAGCCCGTAGCAGTGACTGTCCCGAAGGAGCGTCCATCCGAGTATTTTGCCAAGTACGTTTTCAACAAGCAGAAGATGTATAAGTATCTGCCTGCCGATGTGTACCGGAAGATGTGCGACGTCATTGACAACGGCGCACCTTTCGACCGTGCCATTGCCGACGCTGTGGCGCAGGGCATCAAGCAGTGGGCCGTCGAGAACGGCGTGACCCACTACACACACTGGTTCCAACCACTGACGGAGGGCACAGCAGAGAAGCACGACGGATTTGTAGAGCACGACAGGAAGGGTGGCATGGTAGAGGAATTTGAGGGCAAGTTGCTTGTGCAGCAGGAGCCAGACGCTTCCTCCTTCCCTTCGGGCGGCATCCGCTCCACGTTTGAAGCCCGTGGCTACACGGCCTGGGACCCTACGTCGCCCGTCTTCATCATAGGCGACACGCTGATGATTCCCACTATCTTCATCAGCTACACGGGTGAAGCCCTCGACTACAAAGTGCCCCTGAAGAAGGCACTCTACGCCGTGGACAAGGCGGCAACGGCTGTCTGCCAGCTGTTCAACCCAGAGGTGAAGAAGGTGGTGTGCAACCTGGGCTGGGAACAGGAGTATTTCCTGGTGGATGAGGCCCTGTTTGCAGCCCGTCCCGACCTCGTGATGACGGGGCGCACACTGATGGGCCACGACTCTGCGAAGAATCAGCAGATGGACGACCACTACTTTGGGTCCATTCCGGGACGTGTGGAAAACTTCATGCGCGACATTGAGATACAGGCCCTGGAGTTGGGCATCCCCTGCAAGACACGCCACAACGAGGTGGCTCCCAACCAGTTTGAACTGGCTCCCATCTTCGAGGAAACCAACCTGGCCGTGGACCACAACATGCTGATGATGTCAATCATGAAGCGCGTGGCACGCAAGCACGGCTTCCGCTGTCTGCTGCACGAAAAACCCTTCAAGGGCATCAACGGAAGCGGAAAGCACAACAACTGGTCGCTCTCGACGGACACGGGCATCCTGCTCCATGCACCGGGCAAGACCCCGCTCGACAATCTGCGCTTCGTTACATTTGCTGTGGAGACGCTGAAGGGTGTACTCGACCACAACGGACTGCTCAAGGCCAGCATCATGTCGGCCACCAATGCCCACCGCCTGGGTGCTAACGAGGCTCCGCCAGCCATCATCAGCAGCTTCCTGGGAAAGACGCTGACCGACCTGCTGGAGCATGTGGAGAAGGCCGACGAGGACGCTCTGAGCGTGGCATCGAAGACTGCCTTCAGGCTCGACATCCCAGCCATACCTGAATTGCTCATCGACAACACCGACCGCAACCGCACGTCTCCGTTTGCTTTCACAGGCAACCGCTTCGAGTTCCGTGCAGTGGGTAGTGAGGCCAACTGTGCCAGTGCCATGCTGACACTGAACACCGCCGTGGCCGAAGCACTGACCAGCTTCAGGGAGCGGGTGGATGCGCTCATCGCGAAAGGGGAGGCCAAGGAGACTGCCATACTGAAGCTGGTGCGCGAGGACATCAAGTACATCAAGCCCATCATCTTCAACGGCAACGGCTACGGTGAGGAGTGGAAACGGGAGGCAGCCCGTCGCGGACTGGACTGCGAGACTTCTGCGCCCCTCATCTTCGACCGCTACCTGGACGAAGCGTCCATTCGGATGTTTGAGAGCCAGAATGTTATGACTCGTCTGGAACTGAAGGCAAGGAACGAAATCAAGTGGGAAACATACACGAAGAAGATTCAGATTGAGAGCCGCATCTTTGGCGACCTCTGCCTGAACCACATCATCCCCGTCGTGACAAAGTACCAGAGCATGTTGATTGACAATGTGCATAAGGTTATGGAAATTTTCCCGCAGGAGAAAGCGCAAAAGATTTCCAAGGAGAACCTCTATCTCATTGAGAAGATAAGCGACCACGAGTCGTTCATCATTGAGAATGTGGAGAAGATGATTGAGGCTCGCAAGGCTGCCAACCACATTGACTCGGAGCGCGAAAAGGCCATTGCCTACCATGACACTGTGGCTCCGCTGCTCGAAGAAATCCGTTACCACGTGGACAAACTCGAAACCATCGTTGATGACGAAGCATGGCCCCTGCCGAAGTACAGGGAACTGCTTTTCATCCGATAGGGATGCGCCCCTACAAACAGCCTGCCCCAAAACTGACGGAATGTCGTTTTGGGGCGGGCTGTATATATGAACAAGTTAATAGACAATGCATTAGGATGCAGCAAACTCTGTGGGAGTGATGATTCTTACATTGGTTATATCTGATTTTTGGAAATCTTTGATGTTGTTTGTAATGAGATATTCGCAGGATGCGGCATTGGCAGCTTGGAGTTGGTAGCTATCTTCAAGGTCGTTGAATTGTTGGTCTAAAGTGCCCAAAAGAAATTCGGTACGCGAGCAATTCGCAATCTCAAAAAAGGATAGCAAGGTGGAAAGTGTATGACGGAGAATCTTTAATCTTTGGGGATTATTGTAGCCTTCTTCTTTTAGAAGTCTATCTGTCAAATAAGTAATGGTATAGTATGAACCTGCAGATATATATCCTGTGTTTTCCCCCTCTTCTATAGATTCTACAATTTTGTTTGCTGCTTCTACATTACCACGCGAAGAGAGGTAGTCCATGATGACATTGGTGTCCAAAAATATTCTCATAAAGCATACTTGTCTTTTAAATACTCATCTCTTAGTTCTTCGTATGTCTTATTGGACTTCAAGATGCCACACAGTGAACGTAGGCTCGGACGAGTTGCATTGAGGCTCTTTTTTTTCTGAGTCTGTTCTATCCAGGCAGCAATGCTTTGCAGGACATAGATGTCCTGTTCCTGTTCTATGCTATTGATGATTTCCCCGCGTAGATGGGTTATTGACGGAGTTGTTCCGTATGCAACGATGGGTTCTTCTGCTTTCATGCTGTATGAGTGTATATTTCAAATTGCCACAAAGATACTACTTTTCTGTGAATTACAGACTTGTTTGGTGCTTTTTTTATTCAAAGCCCCAGTCGTTTTCTACTTCATATATGGCTTCAGCTCATCGTAGCTGAAGGAGAGGGAGGTCTGTCCCATGGCGTAGGGAGCTATTTCGTACTGGTTGAAGAAAAAGGTGAGGGTGTCGGCTTCCATCCAGAAGTTTTCGGGAATAAACATGTCAACCATGTCGAGGAAGCCTATCTCTTTCAGGTCTTCGAGGGTCTTGACGTTCATCTGGTCCATGAGCCGCTCGGTGAGGAGGTTCTTCAGCGAGGTGGAGCACGAATCGACAAACACGTCCCACAGTCCGACGGGCTCGCCCGTGGTTGCGCGGAAGCGGCGGACGATGACGTTCTGGACGGGGTGGGCACCGCCTCCGAAGAAGTCTTCGGCAAAGGTGTAGTTGATGATGCCTTTGCGGCCATAAGTTGCATCGCCTGTCACGTGGTCGTAGCAGGTCACCATGTATTCTTCGGCCTTGAACTCTGCCTGCTTTTTCTGGATGTAGCCGTCGATGGCTTCCTGCTGTGTCGCGCCGTCGGGCTGGTTGAGCAGCTGCGTGATGAGATAGCGGTTGATGGTGCTGCAGGCCACGGAGTCGCCCGTCTCTTTGGGGTACATGAAGTCCATGTCAACGCTGACGTCGAAGAACAAGTCTTCTTCGGGAACGTAGGAGTCGGCTGGCACTTCTTTCAGTTCCGATGTTTTTATCTTTACGTTTTCGCTTGCCTTGCTGAAGGCAATGCCGTTCCATTTGCCGGTATCGTTGCAAGCCACAAGCATGGCTGTGCTTAATATATATAATGTATGTGTTGCTGCGTGTTTCATCCTAAAAACCTGTTAATGTTTTGCTACGTTTTTTTGCGCACTCGAAGGTGTAAACCTGTAAATGAATGGGTGCAGAAATGCTTTTTCGCTGCAAAGTTACGGCTTTCCCTTAAAAAAAACTTCAAAAATGCTTTTATATTTTCGCGGATTAACGTAACTTTGCGGCTAATACTGCTGGAAACTTTGTTTTTTGGCAATGCTGTGTGCGATTCGGCACACAGTTCTGGACACGCAGATTCGTAACTCTACGATATTTATTATTCATTTTTAAACAAAAGTTTTAGTTATGGTTTATTCTAAAGAAGTACAGGAAATGTGCTGCGTTGCCAAAGGCCCTAACCACGGACCAGCCCCTATTCCCGAAGAAGGAAAGTGGATTCAGGCAAAAGAAATCAAAGACATTTCGGGCATGACCCACGGCATTGGCTGGTGTGCACCTCAGCAGGGCTGCTGCAAGCTGTCGCTCAATGTGAAGGAAGGTATCATCGAGGAGTGTCTGGTAGAGACAATCGGCTGCTCTGGTATGACTCACTCTGCTGCTATGGCCAGTGAGATTCTGCCTGGCAAGACTATTCTGGAAGCTCTCAATACCGACCTTGTTTGCGATGCCATCAATACTGCCATGCGCGAACTCTTCCTCCAGATTGTTTATGGTCGCACTCAGAGTGCCTTCTCAGAAGGTGGTCTCGTTATCGGTGCAGGTCTGGAAGACCTCGGCAAGGGACTTGTCAGCCAGTGCGGTACGCTCTACGGCACTAAGCTCAAGGGCACTCGCTACCTCCAGCTTACAGAGGGCTACATCACCAAGATGTTCCTCGACGAGGACAACGAGGTTTGCGGCTACGAATATGTACACATGGGCAAGTTCATGGAGGCTGTGAAGAAGGGCATGGATGCCAACGAAGCTCTCAAGAGCGTGACTGGCACTTATGGCCGCACGAAGCCAGAGCAGGGAGTTGTTAAATCAATTGATCCACGTAAAGAATAATAAGGAGGAAACAAGACTATGATACGCGAAGTAAAATTTGAATCACAGGACCGCCGCATGAAGCAGATTCTTGCTGCTTTGAACGAGAACGGCATTTCCTCTATTGAAGAGGCTAACGAAATCTGCGAGAAGGCAGGTCTCGACCCATACATGACATGTGAAGAAACACAGCGCATCTGCTTTGAGAATGCAAAGTGGGCATACGTTGTGGGCAGTGCCATCGCCATCAAGAAGGGCTGCAAGAATGCTGCCGACGCTGCTGAAGCCATCGGCATCGGCCTTCAGTCGTTCTGCATCCCAGGCTCGGTAGCCGACGACCGTAAGGTTGGTATCGGCCACGGCAATCTGGCTGCACGTCTGCTTCGTGAAGAGACTGAGTGCTTTGCTTTCTTGGCTGGCCACGAGTCATTCGCTGCTGCTGAAGGTGCCATCAAGATTGCAGAAATGGCCAACAAGGTGCGCAAGAAGCCACTCCGTTGCATCCTCAACGGTCTGGGCAAGGACGCAGCCATGATTATCAGCCGTATCAACGGTTTCACATACGTACAGACTCAGTTTGACTATTTCACAGGCGAACTGAAGGTTGTAAAGACCAAGGCTTACAGCGATGGTCCACGTGCCAAGGTGAACTGCTACGGTGCCGACGATGTGCGCGAAGGCGTTGCCATCCTTTGGAAGGAGAATGTTGACGTGAGCATCACTGGTAACTCAACTAACCCAACTCGTTTCCAGCACCCAGTTGCAGGTACTTACAAGAAGGAGCGCGTGCTGGCAGGCAAGCCTTACTTCTCTGTGGCATCGGGTGGCGGCACAGGTCGCACACTGCACCCAGACAACATGGCTGCTGGTCCAGCTTCTTACGGCATGACCGACACACTGGGCCGTATGCACTCTGATGCACAGTTCGCTGGTTCAAGCTCTGTTCCTGCTCACGTAGAGATGATGGGCTTCCTCGGCATTGGCAACAACCCAATGGTAGGTTGCACCGTGGCTTGCGCCGTGAATGTGGCTCTTGCACTGAACAAGTAATTTTTTTACACATTATTTATATATAACAGAGAGAGGGTTTGCTCGTGGGCAAACCCTCTGTTTCAAAAAAAACAAAATTGTTTTATGAAGAAGATTCTTTTAACCGTGATGGCCGTAGCAGCCATTGGTTTTACGTCGTGCAACAACAGTGGAAAGTCTGGTGCCAATGCCGACAATGTAGAAGCAACCGAAGTGCAGGAAGCAGCAGACGCAACAATCTCTGCGCTGACTGAACAGCTGGATGCAGCCCAGGTAGATAAACTGAAGGAGACACTGGCTTCTGTGCAGGCCAAGATTGCAGAGCTGATTAACCAGAACCCCGAAGTAGCCAAGGAATATGTGACCAAAGTGCAGAATTTCTTGAAGGAGAACGCCGACAAGATTAAGGAGGTTGCAGGTGACAATGCTGCGATTACTACAGCTGTTTCGGCTCTCACCTCAGTTTCTCCCGACCAGGTAGTGGAAGGACTGACCAATGCTGTCAATGGCGTAGCTACAAGCGTTCAGGATGCAGCAGCTGAGCAGGCTGAGCAAGCCGCTAATGCTGCCAACGAAGCTGTTGAAAACGCAAAGGCCGCAGCAGAAGAGGCCGTAAAGGAAAAGACTGAAGAAGCCAAGGAAGCCGTGAAAGCTAAGGCTGCCGAACAGGTGGATGCCGCTGCCGACAAGGTTAAGAAAGGACTTGGCCTGTAATGTGTAGGCAGTAACACAAGTCTGTAATAAAAGTAGCACCGCAGTGTAGGAAGACTAACACTGCGGTGCTACTTGTTTTGTGATGTTGTTCTAATCAGCAATCACTGAGGCTTTACTTGGCTTTCTGCGACTGGCCACCTGTGGCAGGGAATGCAGGAACATTGCCAGCATCGGTTGCTTGGTCGGCTGGGGTAGTGATGTTGATAGGAGCTTCCTCGGTAACGCCTGTTGTGACAAAGGCTGAAGAGAGAACGCTGAGCACTACCATTGCGGCTGCAAGTGTCCATGTGGCTTTCTCCAGAAAGTCTGTAGTCTTGCGCACGCCCATGATTTGATTGTTGGCAGAGAAACTGGAAGCCAGGCCACCGCCTTTTGATTCCTGAATAAGGACAATTCCGCACATCAAAACAGATGCAAGGATGATGAGTACGATGATTAGTGTGTACATATTTTAAATAATTATAATTGAATTATCAGTTCTTTTCAGCCAGAATTACTTCAAGCAGCTGAATTTGCGCGGCAAAGTTAGCACTTTTTTTCGGATTATTCAAACAAATTTTGCGTAATATTTCGAGTGCCTGCTTATATCGCCCCTGTTTGATGTATATATTGACCATATTTTCGGTGTAAATCTCTTCTTCTTCGTAGGAAATCTGTGGCGAAGTGTAGTCATCGCTGAGTTCCTCCATCTCATATCGCTGCTTGCCCTTGGTCGATTCGATGAAGGCATCAATCAGTTCGCCGCCGTTGAGTTCTGCCGACTGTGCTTGAGTGGTTTGTGCCGTTGATTCGGGCACAATGTCGTCCATGTTTTCCAGAAAAGCCGTGTAGTCATTCGTCAGGTCTGCAATGGACGGAGTCTTTCGTCCTTTCTCGTCCGATTTGCTGTGCGAGAGGAACGTGTTGATGACCGACATGGTACGGTTGACATCGTTTTCCGTCTCGATGGCATCATTGTTTTGTGGCGTTTGCTGCAAATCGTAGTTCGCGCTTTCCACAATGCTGAAGAGTGCACTGCGGTCTGCAATGAAAACACTGGCTTTTCTCAACTCCTTGCCAAAGTCGGGGTGGTGAATCTGGAACAGGTTGGTGATGTAGAGCAGACGCGCTGTCTGGTAGAAAGGATATTTCTCTACCAGTTCCTGCAATTGTGGCAGGGTGTCTTCGTCCAATTGCTTCGTGTCTTGTATGAGGGCCTGAATGTTGAGCATTGATGTGTTGAATGTAGATTAAGAGTGTGACGTTAGTAAGGTGGAACTACCAGCTGGCCACAGTCGCATTGAATATCTGGTCGATGATGTCGTCAAACATTTCCTGTACCAGCGTTTCCTGCACGGCGGAAAGCTGTTGCGACGAATCGTAGTCAGCCGTGGCACTGAATCGCTGTTCAAAATCCTGACTATGGTTAGAGTTATTGACAAAGCGCACGTTGACGGTAATTTTCAGCTGGGTCTGTGCAGAGTAGCCGTCGGCAGCCACGCTCTTGTTCGTCTGGCTATACTCCACAATTTCGCCCGAAACCTGCAAGTCTCCGTTGCGTTTGATGACTTTCAGCTTGGTCTTGTTGGAGTATTCGTCCACAATGCTGTTGTAGAACATGGACTCCATAGGAGCCCACACGTATGCCGAGCGGATGGGGAATTTATCCACACTGATGGTCTTCACCAAATCATAGTTGATGCTGGTGCCCGTGAATTTGTAGCTGATGCTGCACGAAGCAAGCAACAGACAGATGAGGTAAGCGAAATGCTGAATGCGGAATGAATGTTTCAAGGTGTAGAACGAGGATTTATGCGTCAATGCCAAAGCTTTTGATTTTTCTGTAAAGTGTGCGGTCCGATATGCCCAACTCTTGCGCCGCCTTCTTGCGGTTGCCGTGGCTCTTTCGGAGTGCTTTCTCTATGTTGGAGCGTTCCATGTCGCGGATGGAGAGACTTTGTTCATCATCCTGCACGGGCACAGCCTGTTGCTCCACAAACTCCTGTATGGGTGCGGCCTCCATGTTCCCCTTCGTGTAGGCAGAGGGCATGTTGATGTGCTGGATAGTTCCGTCCGCATTGATGTGCTGGATGAAATCTGTGTTTGTGGGCAGTGAGGGATGAATCTGCTGACTGCCATACACGTAGTCCTTCAGTTCCTTCAGTTCCTTGCCCAGGCTGGTGATGAGCTGCAAAATCTGTTTGCGGTCGTTCTCATAGGAATGAGTTTCGGAGCTGCTGCCCATGGCGGCAGAGACCAAGCCGCCTCCCACCGAGTCGTCGGTCACACCATAGAGGCGCAGCGTGTCGGCAGTGATTTCCCGTTCACGGCTAATCACGCAGATTTGTTCCGTCAGGTTTCGCAGTTGGCGAATGTTGCCAGGCCACTTGTACTTCAGCAGCAGGTCGCGGGCATCGGGTGTGAGGTGCACTTCCTCCATGCGGTACTTCTCGGTGATTTCGTATGCAAACTTCCTGAAGAGCATCTCGATGTCACGTCCGCGTTCACGCAGGGGCGGCAGACTGATGGGGATGGCGTTCAGTCGATAGTACAGGTCTTCGCGGAAACGTCCTTCGCGGATGGCCTTTTGCATATTCACGTTAGTGGCAGCCACGATGCGCACATTCGTCATCTTCACATCGCTTTCGCCCACGCGGATATATTCGCCCGTCTCCAGCACACGCAGCAGTCGCGCCTGAGTAGCCATGGGCAGTTCGCCCACTTCGTCCAGAAACAGCGTTCCGCCGTTGGCTGCGCCGAAGTAGCCCTCTCTTTCGCCAATGGCACCCGTGAATGCGCCCTTGGCGTGTCCAAACAGCTCCGAGTCAATCGTGCCTTCGGGAATGGAGCCACAGTTGATGGCAAAGTATTTGTTATGTTTGCGGCTGGAGCGGTCGTGGATGATGCGGGGCAGCACCTCCTTGCCCACACCGCTCTCGCCCACAATGAGAACGGTGAGGTCAGTCGGTGCCACCTGCACGGCAATGTCGAGTGCGCGGTTCAGCCCCTCAGCATTGCCCACGATGCCGTAGCGTTGTTTTATTTGCTGTAAATAGCTTGTATCCATCTTCTTTCGTTTGCAATGGTGGTAGCAGGCCCGTGTCCGGGATACACCACCGTGTTTTCTGGCAGTGCGGCCAGTCTGACGAGCGAGTCGCCAATCTGTTGCGCGTCGCCGCCCGTCAAGTCCGTGCGTCCCATGCTGCCACAGAACAGCGTGTCGCCCGTAAAGACAACTTCTTCCGCTTCGCACAGGTAGCACACGCCGCCTGGAGAGTGGCCCGGCGTGTGGAGCACCTTCAGCGTGTGCTGGCCAAAGTCGATGTTGTTCCCCTCGTTGAGGCACCTTCCGATGATAGGTGTCGGCTTTGTCTTGAGCCGAATCCCAAAGAATTGCAGAGCCTGCTGGTCGAGCGTGTTGTATAGGGAAACATCGTCGGTGTGCAATTCGGGGCGCACGCCGAAGTCTTGTTCAGCATAGTTGCAGCCCATGATGTGGTCGAAATGCGCGTGAGTCAGCAGACAGTGCTTCAGTGCCAGGCCGTTGTCACGAATATACCGAGCCACATCGTCCCATTCGCTGTCGGCAAAACACCCTGGGTCGATGAGCACCGCTTCATTCGTCTCGTCCGAAACAACGTAGCAGTTGACTTCCAGCGGATTTACGGTGAAACTCTTAATTCTTAATGCAGACATGGACAACCTTTTTCGTTTTAAAATACTCTTCACTGAACCAGTCCGACAAGTTCCACACCGTGCAGATGCTCTTCATGCTGGCCATTTCGCCATCCAGCTCTCCGCCCTTCAGGGCTATGAAGCCATTGGGCAGACCATTCTGCTGCGTGCGGGAAATGTTCTTTCTGGCGCATTTCAGCAAGTTGACCAGCGGCATGACGGCACGTGTCACCACAAAGTCGTACTGCTCCTTGATGTCCTCGGCCCTGCAGTGGCTGATGCGCACATTCTGCAAGCCGATGGCCTGAGCCACTTCGCCAGCCACACGCACCTTCTTGCCCACGCTGTCAACAAGGTGGAACTCCGTCTCTGGGAACATGATGGCCAGCGGAATGCCTGGGAAGCCACCGCCCGTGCCCAGGTCCATCACCTGCGTGCCGGGCTTGAAGCGTATCACCTCGGCGATGCCCAGCGAGTGGAGCACATGGTGCTCATACAGGTTCTGAATATCCTTGCGGCTGATGACGTTAATCTTACTGTTCCAGTCGTTATACAACGCCTCAAGCTGACGGAACTGTTCAGCCTGAGACGCTGTGAGAGAGGGAAAATATCTCTTTATGATTTCCAAATTGCTCAATATCCTTTTGGTTTTGTCAATGGGAACATCCTTACTGGTGCTGTTCGCGCAGCAAGTCATTCACAGTCTTCACGGGGTTGAATGTGCCCAGGCTTACCTCCACAAAGATGGTGTTCCAGTCGCTCATTGCACCGTTCCACAATCCGGGCAACTCCAGTGCCTTCAGCTCCTTGCCGTTCTTCGACTTGTTGCTGATGAAGCCCGTCTGCGGGTCCACATACTTTGTCAGGTCAAACTTCTTGCCCTGGTAGTCCTTCACGGCACAAACCAGGTCAACGGGGTTGAAGTGTGTGCCGCCCTGGAACATCTTCACATACTCGGCATTGTTCTTGTCAATCTGGCTCGACTCCAGAATCTGCAAGCTGATGGTGCCGTCTGGGTTGTAGGCCAGGAAGGGACCTCCGCCCGGTTCGCCCACATTCTTCACCATGCCGCACACGCGTATGGGGCGGTTCAGCTTCTTCTTCAGGTAGATGGCCAACTCTGCATCCTCCAGCACCTTCAGCTCCGGGTTGCGCAGACAAAGGTCGTCGTGCAGGAAGTGAATCATTTCCTCCAGGTCGGCATGGTTGTACTTGCCTGAATCGAGCACACGCAGGTACTCGAAAGCCTTCTGCTGCTTCGTCACCAGCACGCCCGCAATCAGCTTTTTGTATTCTACGGTCTCTGGCTTCAGGCGGTCGGGCACCACGTTGTCAATGTTCTTTATATATATAATGTCAGCATCCAGGTCGTTCAGGTTCTCAATCAGCGCACCGTGACCACCCGGACGGAACAGAATCTTGCCGTCTTCCGTGCGGAAGGGCGTGTTGTCCGGATTGGCTGCCACCGTGTCGGTGCTGGCCTTCTGTTCAGAGAAACTTACGTTGTACTTCACGTGGTATGTCTCGGCATACTCAGCCGACTTCTCTGCCACCAGTGTCTCAAACAGCTTCCTGTGCTCTGGGCTGACGGTAAAGTGTACGTTCACCTCGCCCGTCTTGCCTCCGGCGTAGAGCGCACCTTCCACCAAGTGCTCCTCCAGTGGGGTGCGTGGCCCCTGCGGATAGCTGTGGAAGAGCAGCAGACCCTTTGGCAACTTGCCGTAGCCCAGTCCCTTCGGGTTGAGCAGATAGTCAACGACGGTCTTGTACTGGCCTTCGGCGATGAGGCTGTCCACCGACTTGCCTTCGCGGTCAATCAGCACTGCGTCCAGTTCCTTAAAGAATGCAAACTTGTGGATGTTCTGGAAGAACTTCTCCATGAACGCATTGCCCTGCGGCACATTGCTCTCGCCGTCCAGGAACTCAAACAGGTCTTTGAACATACGGCTTGCGGCACCGCTGGCTGGCACAAATTTCAGCACCCGGCCTTCTCCCTGCAAGTACGTGTCCCAAGCGGCCAGATAGTCAGCCTTTTCTGCGTCGCTCGGCACGGTGATGCCCTTGGCGGGCGAGGCTGCACCAGCCAGTTTCAGGAATGGGAAACCTGTCTTGAAATCATTGAGCTGCGCTTGCAGTCTCTCCTCGGTGATACCTTTCTGGGCGAGGAAGTCTTTGTCTTCTTGTGTAAGCATGGTAGGATTATGTTTTAGTTGTTTTTATGTGCTATTTGTGAAATTTTTGCCAAATATACAAAGAAAACTTTAAATGTAACCGTTGTTAGAAAATATTTTTAATAACTTTGTGCAGAAAATAACTTTTATTACGACACAAACATCAACACATGGACACAATAGTTACATTGACAGAGCAAGAGAAAGCAGAATTGCGCGACGCGCTGCGCAAGCTGCAGACGCTCATGGCCGACATGCTCAATCCCGACGATTTCTCCAAGATTCGCCAGATTTTGCAGCGTGCCACCGAGAACGGCACACTGCAGCGCGACACCTTTGGCCTCCACCCCATACTTTTCGACCTGCAGACTGCCGTCATCACGGCTGAAGAAATAGGGCTCAACCGAGCCAGCATCCTCGCCATCCTGCTCCACGACTGCGTGGCGCTGGGTGCAGTCTCTGGCCAGCACGTCAGTCAGGAGTTTGGCGCAGACGTGGCACACATCATCCACGGACTGATTCGCGTCAACGAGATATACCAGAAGAACCCCAGCATCGAAACTGAGAACTTCCGCGACCTCCTGCTCTCCTTTGCCGAGGACATGCGCGTCATCTTCATCATCATCGCCAGCCGCGTCAACCTCATGCGGCAAATCAAGGAGCGAGGCACCGACGAAGAACGCCAGCGTGTGGCTCGCGAGGCCAGTGTGCTCTATGCGCCGCTGGCCCACAAGCTGGGTCTCTACCTCATTAAGCGCGAGCTGGAAGACCTCAGCCTGAAGTATCTGCAGCCCGATGTCTTCTACATGATAAAGGAGAAACTCAGCCAGACCCGTGCCGCACGCGACCTCTACATAGCCAACTTCATTGGCCCCATCGAGCAGAAACTGACCGAGGCCGGGCTGAAGTTCCACGTGAAGGGACGCACCAAGAGCATCCACTCCATCTGGCAAAAGATGCAGAAGCAGCGGTGCAAGTTCGAGGGCATCTACGACCTCTTTGCCATCCGTGTCATACTCGACAGCCCCCTGGAGCGAGAGAAGCAAGACTGCTGGCAGGTCTTCAGCATCGTCACCGACATGTACCGTCCCAACCCCAAGCGACTGCGCGACTGGCTCAGCGTGCCCAAGTCCAACGGCTATGAGAGTCTGCACATCACCGTCATGGGACCCGAAGGCAAGTGGGTGGAGATTCAGATTCGCACCGAGCGCATGGACGAGATAGCCGAGCGAGGCTTGGCTGCCCACTGGCGATACAAGGGCGTGAAGGACTCTGGAACCAAGTTGGAGGAGTGGCTGAAAGACATTCGTTCAGCTCTTGAAAATCAGACAACGAGCGATGAGCAGTTGATGAATCAGTTTAAGGTGGACCTGTACAGCGACGAGGTCTTTGTTTTCACCCCCAAGGGCGACCTCTTCAAGTTGCAGAAAGGGGCTACCGTCCTCGACTTTGCCTTCCACATCCATACCAACATCGGCTGCCACTGCACGGGCGCACTGGTCAACGGCAAGAACGTGCACATCCACACCAAGCTGCAAAGCGGCGACCAGGTGGAGATACTCACATCGCAGCGGCAGCTGCCCAAGCGCGACTGGCTCAACTTTGCCGTTACCACCAAGGCGCGCAACAAGATTCGCCAGAGCCTGAACGAACAGGAGACCAAGAACCTGGCCTTTGCCAAGGAAGCGCTGGACCGCAAGTTCAAGAACCACAAGCTGGAGCCAGACGAGGCCGTCATGATGCGCATGGTCAAGCGGCTGGGCTATCGGCAGATGAACGACTTCTACCGCGCCATCTCCGACGAACTTCTCGATGCCAACACCATTGTCGAGAAGTACCAGGAACAGCTGGAGCGCGAAGCCAATCCGCAGCTCTACACCACTGAGAACCGCAGTGCCGACGGCTTTGTGCGCACCCTCAGCGATGAGGAACGCAACACAGCCTCCGACGTGCTTGTGATTGACAACAACATCAAGGGCGTTGAATACTCCCTGGCCAAGTGCTGCAACCCCATCTACGGCGATGAGGTCTTCGGCTTCGTCACGGTCAACCGTGGCATCAAGATTCACCGCATCAACTGCCCCAACGCACAGCGGCTGCAAGAGCAGTTGGCCTACCGCGTCATCCGTGCTCGCTGGGCCGGCAAGGGCGGCAGTCAGTACAGCGTCAGCCTGCACATCGTGGGACACGACGACATCGGCATTGTCAACAACATCACCTCCATCATCAACAAGGAGAAAAACGTCCTCCTGCGCGGCATCAGCATCCAGAGCTACGACGACGGCCTCTTCTCCGGCACCCTCACTGTGATGATTGACGACAACAAGCAAATCACGCAGCTCGTGAAGAAGCTCCAGACCGTCAAGGGCGTGAAGAATGTCACTCGCTAAAGAACTACGTTAAAACACTAATTTTCTTTGATTATGAAAACACCTGAGCACCTCAGCGTGAGGTTTGCCGCATCCCTCCTGCTGCTCTGTGCGGCCATGAGCGGAATGGCGCAGAATAAATGGGTGAAATGCACTGAGTTGTCAGATTTTGTGGAAGGAAACTGTTATCTGCTGACAACCGCTGAACCCAGCGACGGACAGTTCTACTACGTGCCGGCTTCCTCGGTCTCGATAGCCAGCGGAGCCTTCTCGAAAGCGGGCGGACTGGGCACCCGCTCCACCGCCGACCCGCTCTCGCTCTCGCCCACCGAGGCCGGCTGGCTGCTGGTCAAGACTTCCAAGGCGGGGCAGTACCGATTGCAGAGCTACACCGACGACTCCACGGGCAAGTATCTCTACATTACCAACGACAACAACGGCGTTGCCATCGACAACGCAAGCAAGGCTTCCTCCTACTGGACCATTGCGCAGGACGGCGACAGCCCGCTCTTCAAGTTCACCTACAACCTGAAGTTGAAGCGCGACCTCTGTCCCTACCTGACCAGCCCCTACGGATTCCGCTCCTACGCTTACTCCGCAGAGAATGAATACAGCACCCATTACCTCGCCGTCTATCAATGGACAGCGGGCGAAGTCTCCACCAAGACGCAGACCGCGCTCCAGTGGTCGGCCTCCGCAGCCGTAGCCGTGCTGGGCGAAGTGCCCACGTTGCCCACGCTGACGGTGCAGCCCGAAGGACTTACGGGCGTGGTCTTCAGCAGTTCCAACCCCTCCGTTGCCACCATCGACCCGCAGACGGGCAGGGTAGAGGTGCGGTCGGAAGGCACGACCACCCTCACGGCCACCTTTGCCGAGACCGACACATTCTACGGCTCGTCGGCCTCCTACACGCTCGTGGTGAAAAGTCAACAGCCTGGCGGCGAAGTCGCGGACGGCTATCTGCACGACTTGCTGACGGTGGAATCTACAGGCGTAACGTCCTCATCCTACACGGCTTTCTCCGACATCCAGGCACCGGGCGGTTCCACTGCGGTCTATGCTGGACGTGTGGCGAACAACGCCACGGCAAACTGTTTCCAGCTGAACAAGGAACCTCAGAACAACATCCTCACCACTGCGTCGGGCGGCTGTCTTCGCCGTGTCACGGTCACTTGGGCATCCTACATGACGGCTGACGAAGACGGACGCAGTCTCGCCGTCTATGGCAGTCACACGCCCTACAGTGCAAAGACGACGAAGGTGAGCGGCACACTGCTGGGCCAGCTCACCTATCATGTGGGCGAGCCGTCGGCCTCGCTCGACGTGACGGACCAGTACGAATACATCCTGATTGTGGCCTCGGCTGCCATCTACTTCGACCAGCTCGACCTGGCATGGGCTACCCCCGTCACCGTGCGCACCCAGCTGACTGCAGGGCACTACGGCACCCTCTGTCTGCCCTCTGCCGTGGCCAAGGGCGACTACACGGGAGCCGAATTTTACGCCGTGGCGGGCACCACGCTCACCCCTTCGGGCCAGGTCGATGGTCTTGTGCTCCTGCCCGTTGACAGCCTCCGTGCCGCTACACCTTATATATATAAGGCCACCGACACCGCCATCCGTGTCTTCTACTCCGGCTCTCCCGCCACGGCTCCCGCCCAGTCCTACGGACTTGTGGGCAATCTCTCCAGCCAGAAACAGGCGGTGCCCTCCGACGGCCACTGCTACATCCTCTACAACAACGTGGTTCACCGGGCCTACAATGCCACAGCCACCATTGCCCCAGGCCGTGCCTACATCGACCTCCAGGGCGTGCAGCCCTACACCGGCACCCACTCCCGTGCCCTCCGCCTCGGTGTGAAGTAGCCCCTCCCTTGGGTTATGTTCTATCAATGAAGTTTTGAACACAGAGGCACAAAGACACAGAGAGGGCAGGTGTTAGGAATAAGGTGAATACACCAGAACCTCTGTGTCTCTGTGCCTCTGTGTTCAAAAACTCAATTTACAGCCTCCCTTTTTTTCTCTCACTTCCCACCAAACGCATTCGCATAGGCAATAAAACTATAAATCATTGTTTGATTCTTAAAAATCAAACAATGATTCTTAAGAATCACACAATGATTTACAAGAATCAAACAATGATTCTTAGAATAAATGCCTATCTCGCCGCTTTGGATGCCCAGTGCCATCCGTTTTATTCCGTTCTCCAGCCGAAAAAATACTTCGTTTCCATCCAAGCGCAAAACTTTTTTCCCCTCCCGCTTGCATATTCCCCACGGAATCTTTACCTTTGCACCGTGCTTTTAGTAGCACAGACTTTTTATTTGCTCAATTCTCTGCCGAACTACCACCTCGAAAGAGTTTCACGAGCAAAATCTTATACCTATTGGAGTATGCGCTTGATGGCGCAGACTTCTCCATAAGGTATAAGTGGCTGTGGTAGGCCCGGCAGAGATATGGTGGGTCTGCGCTTTCTTTTTGTTGCTTAAGAGTTACAGCGTTTCTGGCTCATCATCACTGAATGGAAACACTAATTCATCAAACAAACCATAGTATTAACCCTTAAACAACAAAAACTTATGAGAAAAATTTTCTTCCTCCTGCTGTCCGCCCTGACAACCTTGACGGCCAGCGCACAAGTCATTAACGGCGACCTGAATCACAATACCGTGCTCGATGTAGGCGATGTGACCATGGTGATTGATGGCTATCTCACTGGCCAGACCGAAGTGGTTGGCCCCGAAGTGAACCACTACTACGTCGATTACAACATGTTGGCTGGCACTTGGTACCGTTCCAAAACAGACAGCTTCACGCTCAACGCCGACGGTACGACCGACTACGGCAAGGGCTACACCTATAAGTTCCTGCCTTCGCAGGGCTGCATCCTGTTCTTTAATTCAGCTGGTCGTGCCGTCAGCAGCCTTCTGGTTGTGTTCTATCCCAACGACCTGAGCTACATCGTGGTCAGAGCAGCCAACTCAAACGACGTGCAGACCTACTACAACCAGCCCATCCAGCCCGTGGAAAGCATCACGCTCTCGCAGACCTCACTCGCCTTGCAGCTTGACAGCGACCCTGTGCGCCTAACAGCCACAATTGTTCCAGCTGATGCTGACAACACCTCGTATGAATGGACAAGCAGCGACGAAGATGTTGTGACCATATCTTCTCGTGGCACCGTGGAAGCCGTTGGCGAAGGCACAGCCACCATCACCTGTACCGCCCTTGACGGTTTCGGAGCTTCTGCCACTTGTGAGGTGACCGTGGGTAAAACAACACCTCCTGCCCCAGTCCCAGTTCACGAATACGTTGACCTCGGCCTCTCCGTAAAATGGGCAACCATGAACATCGGTGCAAACGCTCCCGAAGAATACGGCGATTACTTTGCCTGGGGCGAGACTGCACCAAAGACAGACTACAGCTTAAGCAACTACAAGTGGCACAATGGCAAAGTTTACACCAAGTATTGTACTAGTTCAGATTATGGCACCATTGACAACAAGACCGTGTTAGACCTCTCCGACGATGCAGCCAATGTCAACTGGGGCGGCACATGGCGTATGCCTACCAGGGCCGAGCAAGATGAACTCCACGATAATTGCATCTGGACCTGGACCACTCAGAATGGGGTAAATGGTTACAAAGTGACCTCAAAAACTAACGGAAAATCCATTTTCCTTCCCGCCGCAGGTCATTTCTTTAATGACAAAAACCCCGACGCAGGCAACGCCGGCGACTATCGGTCGAGTTCCATCGACCTAAAATACGGCAGCTTTGCCTACCTCCTGCACTTCGAATCGGACTTCTCGATTCGGAGCAGTAACGTACGCGCTACGGGTTACTCTGTCCGTGCCGTCTGCCCTTAATAATTAAATTTTTCCCCCCAACAATACCAAGCGTCTGCACATATTCACTCTGTGCAGACGCTTGGTTGTTGTGAGGATGTTTTTATTATTTGCATTTCTTTTTTACCCATTCGTGTCCTCTACTCCTGCACTCCCTCCACGGCCCGTGCCCTCCGTTTTGGCGTGAAAAGGTCACCCCGTTTCAGTGTTTATGTGTTGTCAAACAGGTATTGCTTGTCACATCATTGATTTGAAAAAAGAGTGGGGAAAATAATGGTGATGTGACATTCTGAGGAAAAAAGAGGATTTCTTTGGCTGCATTATTCTTTTTCTTAAAAAAGTTTGGTTATTTCAGAGAAAAGCAATACCTTTGCACCAACAGTTCCCGCCACGCCTCCTAACAATGCGTACCACGGCGGGACTTCGTCTTTTATAAGGGAATGAGATATAGCAAGCAACCGACAGACATCACCACTCAACTTACCATGCTGAAGCAACGTGGTCTTATTGTCAATGATGAAGACGCAGCCTTGAAGCAACTCGCTTCAATCAGTTATTTCCGCTTGGCCAGCTATTGGAAAATCTTCGAGACAGATGAAGTGACACATCAATTTGCCAGCGATACCTGCCTCGAAGACATTCTTTCGATATATACATTCGACAGGGATTTGCGTTCCATCATCTTCACCGCCATACAGGACATTGAAGTGGCTCTGCGAACACGTGTCATCCATTACTTCTCCATGGCGCATGGCGCATTTTGGTTTATGGATGCATCGAAGTTCAACAATCGCGGCATCTTCCAAACATGTCTCGACAGCATACAGCTGGAACTAAGCCGCTCGAAGGAGGATTTTCTACAGGAACATTTTGCCAAGTATAGTTCGCCATCCATGCCCCCTGTATGGAAGACGCTGGAAGTCGTTTCCTTCGGCAACCTCTCAAAGCTATATGCCAATATGAAAGATGTGGAGGTGAAGAAGCTGGTGGCAAAGAGTGTAGGTCTGCCTCAGTACACCTATCTGGAAAGTTGGATGCGCAGTCTCACCGTCCTCCGCAATTGCTGTGCCCATCATGCTCGTGCATGGAACCGCCGTTATCCAGCTATGCCGCAGTTGCCAAAACGCTTGCCTCTTACATGGGTTGATACGCAACACATACGACCGATGAAGTTATATGCCCAGTTATGTACTCTGCTTTATCTTGAACAGAGCATCACGCCTAATAGCCACATCAAAGAAAGATTGTTGAACCTTCTCAAAGCTTATCCTCACACCATCACCAGGCAAATGGGCTTCCCACGTGCTTGGGAGAATGAACCATTGTGGCAATAGTTTTTTTTCTCCTTTTTTCCCTCGTTTATTCCCCCAACAAAACAAGCGTCTGCACAGATTCAGTCCGTGCAACGCTTGTTAGTTGTGAGGGTGTTATTATAAGAAGTCCTTTTGTTGTTCCCACAGACTCCAGTCTGTTTCGTCAAGCAACTTTTGTATATTGCTTTTTAAGGGGGTGAGGTCATGCTGTATTACTTGCCAAACGATGTGTGAATCTACCTGGTAGTAGCCGTGGACAAGGTGGTGGCGCATGTCTGCGATGTCTTGCCATGGAACTTCTGGATGCTGCGTGACAAAAGCTCTGCTTAGCTTGTATGTAGCTTCGCCGATAATCATTGTGTAATACACGATGGCTCCAAATAGAATCTTGTCCGTAGCAAACGCCTCATACGTAATGTGCTGCGTGTGTTCTTGAATCAGGTCTATGGATTCCATGATGTGGCGCAGACGTTCTTTGTCTCTAAGTGGTTCTCTCATAAATCAGAATTTTATCACGGTTGGCTGTTTCTGCGGCGTATGATTTTAGGGAGCCTTCTGTTACCAAATCGACCGTGCGGCCTAATAATCTTTCGATGTCTCCCCACATTCCAAAGAACTTGAGGCCAATGACTTTGCTGTGGTCAAGAGCTACCAGTATGTCAACATCGCTGTCAAGCCGTTCTTCGCCTCTGGCATAAGATCCGAAGAGCCATGCTTTTGTCACAGGCTGTGTCTTGAAATAATTGGCCAAAGTTTGCTTTATTGTTTGTGTGTTCATATCTGTGCAAGGCTTTGTTTTTTGTTATTTTGCTGCAAAAATAGAGAAAAGATTTTATTGCTGCAAATTTTAATCTTTGTTATGTTTGGGTTGGAGCAAAAAAACATGTGGGGAATGGTGGGCGTTCTGATGATTTGGTTTAGTTTGAAAGCTACGGCTTTTCTTTTTCTATTGTGTCAGAAGTCCAGCGTCACGCCTACGCCGAAGACGCGGTTGGTGCGGTCGAACTTGTCGGTGCCAGCGAGGAAGTCGGCGTTGGGGATGAGTCCTTGGGCTGCAAGGGCTTGTGGCGCGGTGACTCCTGCGGGCAGGGTGGAGCCGAGGGAGCGGACGGCTGTGGCGGCAAGACTTCCGTAGTCGGCCTGGGTGCGCTCGTAGGTGTTGTAGATGGTCTGGAAGTAGGCGGCTTCTACGGCTACGATCTTGTTGATTTGCCACTTCAGTCCGAAGCCGAAGGTGTTGGAGTTGGTGGCAAAAGAGATGTCGCGCATGTATTCGTCGGTGTTGGGGTAGCGGGTGGTCTGCCAGCCTGCGCTGAGGGTCCAGTCCTTGGTGAAGTCCCATTCGGCACCAGCCGTGATTTCCCATGTGCCGCCAGAGAGTTTCTTGTGTTCGTCGCCGAACTTGGTGGCCTGTTTGTCGAAGAAGTAGTGGAAGCCGCCGTTGATGCGCACTTGCTTGATGGGGGAGTACATGGCTCCCACGGTGAGGATGGCGGGCACGTCTTCTTCCACCTTGTGCCCGTCTTCGTACTTTTCAAGGTTGTGGCCCTCGGTGTTTTCGTTGAAGCTTTCGTTCTTGAGGCGTATCTTGGTCTTGAACTCAAACTTGGCTGCAAAGTTCCAGTGGTCGTTCAGTTTCCAGTCAATGCCGATGATGGGCGTGAGACCCCAGCCGTCTTGGTTGCAGTTAAGGCCGATGTTGCCTGAGAGGTCGTCGAGCCTGTAGCCCAGCTGGTCAATCTGTGCGTGGGCAGCGTTGGCTGTGGTGTTGTCGATGTAGCCAGCCTCGGTGATGCGCTTGTAGTAGTCGTGCTGCGCTGCCATGAACTCGCGGGCGGTGTAGTAGTTGTTGTCGGTGTACTGGAAGCGGATGTTCTTGACGTAGCCGAAGTAGTTGTTGGTGACGTAGAGTAGGCGCAAGCCGCCATAGATGCTGAGTTTGTCGAAGAACTTGCGGGCTGCACCGAACTGTACTCCATACTGATAGGAGCGTCCGCGCATGAAGGTGTCGAACTTGTAGCTGGGTGTGCCTTGGCTGTTCTTGAAGCCGTATTGCCCGGCTATCATGCTGAGGGCAGACACGGCAGACTCGAAGGAGGGCAGTCCGTTGTCGTACTTGCACTTGCCGCCGCCGCCAATCAGACCGAAGTCGAAGCTGAAGGACCAGAGTTTGTTGGCTGTGTTGTAGGCAAATTGCAGGCTGGGCAGGATGGGGGCGTTGGCGTCTCCCTTAAACTTCTTGGTGGTTTCGCCGCCGTTGTCGGCTCCGAAGGCGAAGGGGGCGTAGCTGGTTGTCACGTCGCGGCTCTGCTTCACGTTCATCAGTCCGATGGAGAGGTGAAAGCCTGGGCTGAGGAATGCCGAACCAGCGGGGTTGTTGTATAAAGAGGTGATGCCAATGGCTGCATCCTGCGACGGATTGCGCAGGAATGCGATGCTCTGGTTTGTGTTGGTCAGATAGCCACCAGCCAGGGCTGGCACTGTGCTCATTGCAAGGTTCTACGAGATTTTGTGTTGGTTAGTACAAATCCAAGTCTCCATAGAAGAACAGTATTGCAGTCCTAAAGCGCTTGGCCGTAGCATAGCCTCTGCCAATGGTTCTGATTTCCTGAATAGCTCCATTCATCCGCTCT